>NZ_RBMB01000017.1:0-67522 GCF_003989485.1 Kocuria sp. HSID17590
CCGCGCGACGCCGTGGAGGCCACCCTGCTGGACCTCGCTCTGCCCGAGCGCGTGCGCGTGGTCGGTCCCGCACCGGTGGAGCCGACGCCCGGCAACGGTGCGGACCTCGCCGAGCCCGCCACGGACGACGCCGCGACGCTGGACGGAGCCGACGTCGCCCGCTCCCCGGGGCGCGGCGGGAACCGCCCGTACCGGGCGCTGCTGTTCTTCGGTTTCGGGATCGCCCCGCGGGTCACCGGTGCCCTGCGGGCGGAGAAGGCGCGCGCTTCGGCGCTGCGCGAACACGCGCCGGTGACGGTGCGCTGCGACGTCGCCGACCTGCTGTAAAACAGGAGGATGATGCGGTAACCCTTGAATCGAGGTAATATATAAATATATTGACAAGAGTACCATGGCAAAAAGAAAATCGAACGCCGATTATATGGCCTAATACTTGCGTTCTTTATTCGCATACGCAGCCTGAAAGTACTACTCAGGTGTGATCCCTGGTGGATTGCCCATACGCCAAAGCGAATTGTGTTCCACATATTCATTTAATTATTTGCAGCAATAATATTACCTACAACGATTGAAATAGCGAGTGTAGCGGTAACCTTTAGGAGAACTCTGTGGATCATCTAACTATCAGCAACGAAGAGGTTACGACCCTTCTAGAACGCTCTGAGGATCACTATATTGATTTCAAGAGTAAGGCCATTAGGCCTGCGTCGCTCGAAAAGCAGGTTTCGGCCTTCGCCAACTCTTCTGGGGGAGAATTCTATGTTGGAATTGAGGAGGTGTCTCCCGGAATTTTTGAGTGGAGTGGCTTCAGTAGAATTGAAGATATGAATGGTCATGTTCATGTCTTAATGAATGCGTTTCCTGCATCGGATACATTTCAGTACGACACTCTTTTTAATCCTAACTCATCTGGATATGTACTGCGTGTTACAATCGGAAAAACTCGCTACATTTGTAAGACATCTGCGGGAGATATTTATATACGTGGTGCGGCTAGCGTAAAACGGCTATCTTCTCCCTGTGAAATTGAAGAGTTGAAACTGGCAAAAGGCGTTACCTCCTACGAGACCTCTACGACTCAGGCGTCATTGGCCATGGTCACAGATTCCTTGCAGATCACAGAGTTTGTAATTGATGCCCTCACTTTTTCTGAGCCAGAGCCATGGCTCCGATCACAAATGATGATAGTGTCCGAACGACCGACTGTGGCTGCTGTAGTACTTTTCGCTGACGAGCCCCAGGCAGTTCTCCCAAAGGCATCGGTGATGGTTTACCGGTATGCCTCAACGGACGAGATTGGAATGAGGGACCATCTCGTTGACGGCAAAACTTGGAACATCGAGGGATCGGCTATTAAGCAAATCGATTCGGCCGTGAAAAAGGTTACTGAATTAATTGAAACTGTGAAAAGTGCGAGTCTAGAAGATATATCCTATCCCCCTGAGACTTTACATGAGATTCTTGCAAATGCGGTTATTCATAGAGACTACTCAATACAGGACAACATTCACGTTCGTATCTTTGACGACCGTGTCGAGGTTGAGAGTCCCGGACGTCTGCCGGGAAACGTCACCCCTAGAAACCTCCCAGGTGCTCGATTCTCACGAAATACGATGATCGAGAGAATGTTGCACAAATTTTCCGATGCGCCCAATAAAAATGTGGGCGAAGGTCTCATGACCGCATTTCAAGCAATGACGGACATGCGTTTAGCTGAACCCGAAATTAATGAAACTGAAAACGGGGTGCTCGTCACGATCAGGCACTCACCTCTGGATAGTCCTGCGACGATTATATTGCGTTATTTAGACAAGGCAGAGGACATTACTAACCGTAAAGCGAGGGAACTTACAAATATTCAAAGTGATAGTAAAATGAGACGCATTCTTGCTAACATGATTAAACAAGGGGTGCTTGAGCAAGTACCTGGCACAATTAAGGGTGGATATAAATATCGTAAAGTTCTGAATCCATAGTTTTTACGTGGCCACGCGCATGAGTAGGGCACTATCTATGAAGTAATTGACTAAATTTAAGCATTGATAGGCCTAACCAGGCGATGTCTTATGGTGGCCCGAAAGCGCTTGTAGGAATTAGAACCCGTAAAGTCTGGATATAATCTTGTCCCCAATCGCCCATGATAAATGGATACCACCGGGCAATCAAATGTGTAACTCGTAATTGTTATACTGGGGAAGATGCAGATTCACACGTTTCTCGATGATTAGGTCCGCGGCCTCTGCAGGGTAGGGATATATATTATGACTGAATAAAAGTTAATACTCAGATTGATGCAAAAAAGAAATTGCTTACACGGTAGTATTTTATTTATCATATTTGTGTGGTTTCAAACTTCTTCGATGCAGGTAAGTACGAAGTTAATTCAAGAAAAATGCCTGAATTATTAATCGTATATACGTCATGTTGGCTTATCAGCTTACCGGGTAATTGCGATTCCCCTTGTTATTTTCGGTCGCACAATCGCTGTTTTTCATTTACTGTTCGTACCAGTTTGAGAACTGGACATCATGGCTCAGCCCCGCTGTTGCAGCTCCCACGCCAAGTCCAGCAGGTCTCGGGCGGAGTCCTCCCACGTGTGCTCGCGGATCCGTTGCAGTCCGGCGAGCACGCGCTCGCGGGCCACGGCCGGGTCGATGAGCTCGCGCACCCGGGCGGCGAAGGCGGCGTCGTCGTCCGCGGGGGCGTAGCCGGCGGCGTTCCCGGCGACCTCGTGGAAGATCGGCAGGTCCGAGCACACGACGGGCGCGCCCTGCGCGAAGGCCTCCACGAGCGGCAGCCCGTAGCCCTCCGCGCGCGAAGCCGTGACGAGTGCGGCGCACGAGGTGAGCAGCTCGCGGTACTCGTCCTCGCCCACCCCGCGGTGGAAGACCACGTGCGCGCCGTCCGGGACGTGCGTCCGCAGCTGAGCCTCCCGCGCGGGGGTGATCCGGGAGAGCAGGTGCAGCGTGTGCCCCGGCAGGTGGGCCATGGCGCGCAGCAGGGTCTCCACGTTCTTGTAGGGCAGGAACGAGCCCATGTACACGAGGTCCGTCCCGCGGTGTGCGAGCCGGTCGAGGGCCTCGGCCTCCGGGATCCCGGACGACGGCGCGGCGTTGGCGACCACGCGCACGTCCCGTTTCGTGAGGCGGTGCGCGAGGATCTGCTGCCTCGACGTCTCGGAGACGGTGGTCACGGCGTCCGCGCGGTTCAGGGTGAGCCGCTGGGGCCACCACGCCTTGTGGTAGGCGCGCCACCCCCACTGCACGGGCAGCGGCAGGTCCCCGGGCGGCTGGGGGTGCTCGTAGTAGATGAGGTCGTGCAGCGTGAGGATGAGTCGGTGGCGGCGGCCCAGGGAGCCCATGGTCTGCATGGGGGAGAAGACGACGTCGGGTGCGTACCTGTTCACGGCGAGCGCGGTGAGTGCCTCCGCCGGGGACGTCACGGAGGGCCCCGTGATGGTCGGCAGCTCGGGGAAGAACGCGGCCTGGGCGGGGTCGCTGACCAGCGCGCACAGCCGCACCCGGGGGTCCTCGGCCACGGCGCGGGCGGTGGCGGTGAGCAGCTCGGCGCTGTAGCGGCTGATGCCGTCGTGGTGGTCGGTGCGGATGTACCGGGCGTCGAAGAGCAGCTTCACTTCTGCCGGGTCCCGTCCCGGTGGCGCGCGTCAGCGTGCTCGTGGTGCTCGTCCGCGGGAGCCGTCGTCCGGGCGCTCCCGTCGAGCCCGCGGGCCTCTGTCTCGCGCGCGAACTGGCGTGCGCCGTCGTCCGGGGAGACGGCCGGGAGCATCCCCGTGAGCTGGTCCGGGGTGGAGACGGTGGTGTCCGCGTGGGGCAGCCTGTCGTAGCCCTCCAGCGGTTCGGGTGCGGGGGAGCTCAGGAACTCCTCGACGTACTGCGCGGCCAGGGTGGGGGTCTCGTAGTGGATCAGGTGTCCCACGCCGGGGATGATCTTGAGGCTGTGGCTGCGGATCCAGGAGGCCATGGTGCGCTGGGAGTCCACGGAGCCGAGGTCGTCGAGCTCGCCCACGATCAGCAGGGTGGGCATGCTCAGCTGCATGGCCACCTCTGCCACGGTGCGGGAGATCGACGCCTGGTACGCCTCGCTGACCACCTGCCGGTTGGCGAAGGCGTTGAAGTAGGCCTGGTGCTGGCGCAGGGCGTAGTGCTTGACCTCCGGGTCCTCGGACTTGACCATCACGTCCGTCATGAGCTTGACCACGGTGTTCGAGGACAGCAGGCGGGTGCCCAGCCGCTGCGGCAGGGAGGCGCCCACCCCGTAGTAGAGCTCGGTGAGCTTCGTCAGCTTCTTCTGCGAGCCCGCGAGCGCCGGCTGCGAGATGGGGTTCACGAGCACCAGCCGCTCCACCATGGAGGGGTGCGCGGCGGCGAAGTGGGCGGCCACGGTGGAGCCGAAGGAGTGCCCGAGCAGCACCACGCCGGTCTCGGAGTCCGGGGACACGGCGCCGTCGGTCAGCGCGGTGATGAACGCCCGGGTGAAGTCCACGTAGTTCGCCACGGAGTGCTCCCGGTCCGGGAACGGCTCGGAGCGCCCGAAGCCCGGCAGGTCCGGGACCACGACGTGGTACTTCTCCCGCAGGGCGCTCGCGATCAGCTGCAGCCCGTGGTGGTCCCCGCGGAAGCCGTGGAGCATGACCAGCAGGGGTTTGCGCTGCCTGTCCGCGTCGTAGAACCAGTACCGCACGCGGTAGCCGTCCAGTTCCACGCTGCGGCGTTCTGCGTAGGGGTTCTCCACCGTGGCCTCCAAAGTTCCGGGTTCAGCGCACCCATGGTAGCGGTGGCGCGTGGGAACGGCGGGTGCGGCGGGCTGGTCTAAACTGTGAGGGATCCCCACACACCACCACGGGGGACCAGGCCGTCGCCTCGGAACCCGGGCGCGGGAGCAGCCCGGCCCCGTGAACCCTGAAGGCGAGGCACGTGAGCGAGCACAGCACCCCGGAGGCGGGCACCGACTACGACACCCGGCGGATCGAGGACACCTGGTCCGGCTACTGGGAGAAGCACCGGGTCTTCGCGCCCCTCGACGACGGCTCCCTGCCGCGTCGCTACGTGCTCGACATGTTCCCGTACCCCTCGGGTGACCTGCACATGGGCCACGCGGAGGCGTTCGCCATGGGGGACGTGGTCTCCCGCTACTGGCTGCACCGCGGCTACGACGTGATGCACCCCATCGGATGGGACTCCTTCGGGCTGCCCGCGGAGAACGCCGCGATCAAGCGTGACGCGCACCCCGCCGAGTGGACCTACCGCAACATCGACACCCAGCGCGAGTCCTTCAAGCGCTACGCGATCAGCGTGGACTGGGACCGCGAGATCCACACCTCCGACCCCGAGTACTACCGGTGGACCCAGTGGCTGTTCCTGCAGTTCTACAAGAACGGGCTCGCCTACCGGAAGGACTCCCCGGTCAACTGGTGCCCCAAGGACCAGACCGTGCTCGCCAACGAGCAGGTGGTCAACGGGCTGTGCGAGCGCTGCCACACGCCCGTGACCAAGAAGTCCCTGAACCAGTGGTACTTCAAGATCACCGACTACGCCCAGCGGCTGCTGGACGACATGACCGAGCTCGAGGGCCACTGGCCCGAGCGCGTGCTCGCCATGCAGCGCAACTGGATCGGACGCTCCGAGGGCGCGCACGTGACGTTCCTCATCGAGGGCGCCCCCGCGGAGGGGGCCGACGCCGCGGACACCTCCGGGCGCGAGGTCACCGTCTTCACCACCCGCCCGGACACCCTCTACGGTGCCACGTTCTGCGTGGTCGCCGCGGACGCCGCCATCGCCTCCGAGATCGTGGCCCCCGAGCAGGCCGCCGCGCTCGCGGAGTACCGGGAGCAGGTCAAGGCTCTCTCGGACATCGAGCGCCAGTCCTCGGACCGGGATAAGACCGGTGTGTTCCTGGGCCGGTACGCGGTGAACCCGCTGACCGGGGAGAAGCTGCCGGTGTGGGCCTCGGACTACGTGCTGGCGGACTACGGCACCGGTGTGATCATGGCCGTGCCCGCCCACGACCAGCGGGACCTGGACTTCGCCCGCGCGTTCGACCTGCCCGTGCGCACGGTCCTGGACACCGGCGAGGAGGACCCCGCCGAGACGGGTGTGGCCGCGAACGGCGACGGCACCCTGGTCAACTCCGGGCCCCTGGACGGGCTGCCCAAGGCCGAGGCCCTGGACAAGGCCATCGAGATCGTGACCGAGGCCGGCACCGGTGAGCGCCACGTGAACTTCCGGCTGCGGGACTGGCTGCTGTCCCGGCAGCGGTTCTGGGGGGCGCCCATCCCGATCATCCACTGCCCCTCCTGCGGTGAGGTGCCCGTGCCCGAGGACCAGCTGCCGGTGCGGCTGCCCGAGGACCTGCGCGGTGAGCAGCTGGCGCCCAAGGGGCAGAGCCCGCTCGCGGCGGCGTCGGACTGGGTGAACGTGAGCTGCCCCGCGTGCGGCGGTCCCGCGAAGCGCGACACCGACACCATGGACACCTTCGTGGACTCCTCCTGGTACTACCTGCGCTACGCGTCCCCGAAGGACGAGACGGGCCCGTTCGAGCGTGCCGCCGTGGACCGGTGGCTGCCCGTGGACCAGTACGTGGGCGGTGTGGAGCACGCGATCCTGCACCTGCTGTACTCGCGTTTCTTCACCAAGGCGCTCTACGACTTCGGCCTGGTGGGCTTCACCGAGCCGTTCAAGGCGCTGCTGAACCAGGGCCAGGTGCTCAACGGCGGCAAGGCGATGTCCAAGTCCCTGGGCAACGGTGTGGACCTGGGCGAGCAGCTGGACGAGTTCGGCGTGGACGCCGTGCGCCTGACCATGGTCTTCGCCTCCCCGCCGGAGGACGACGTCGACTGGGCGGACGTCTCGCCCCAGGGTGCCCAGAAGTTCCTGGCCCGCGCGTGGCGCCTCGCCCAGGACTGCACCGCGGACCCCGCCGCGCCGTTCGCCGACGGTGACAAGGCCCTGCGCAGCGCGACCCACAAGACCGTCGCGGACGCCGAGCAGCTGCTGGACGCCGGGAAGTTCAACGTGGTCATCGCCCGCACCATGGAGCTGGTCAACGCGGTGCGCAAGGCCATCGACTCCGGCTGCGGCCCCGCGGACCCCGCCGTGCGCGAGGCCGTGGAGGCCGTCACGATCCTGCTGTCCCTCGTGGCGCCCTACACCTCGGAGGACATGTGGCACCTGCTCGGGCACGAGGACTCCGTGGTGCGTGCCCCCTGGCCCACCGTGGACCCCGCGCTGCTCGTGGAGGACACCGTGACCGCCGTCGTGCAGATCAAGGGCAAGGTCCGCGACCGCCTGGAGGTCCCCGCGGACATCACCGACGAGGACCTCGAGGCCGCCGCCATGGGCTCCCCGGCCGTGCAGCGGCTGCTGGCCGATGCCACGGTGCGCAAGGTCATCGTGCGCGCCCCCAAGCTCGTGAACATCGTGGTCTGATGACCGGCCACGGTTCGCGGAGCCCGACCCCCGACTCGAGCGAGCCGGAGGGCGGGCTCCGTCCCGTTGCGGGTCACGGCGACGCCGCGCTCCGCCGCGTCGCCGTCGTCGCCGACAGCGCCGCAGCCCTGCCCACCTCCTGGCTCAGCGACTACACGACGGCCGGCGGTTTTGCGCTCGTGGACATGCCCGTGCTGATCGGCGGGCAGCTGCACACCGAGGACGAGTCGGACACGCTCTCCTCACTGGTCGTCGCGCTCGCCGAGGGGAAGCCCGTGACCACCTCCCGGCCCGCACCCGGTCAGCTGCGGGCGGCGTACCGGCGCTTCGAGGCGGAGGGCTTCGACGCCGTCGTCTCCGTGCACCTCTCCGGGGAGCTCTCCGGAACCGTGGGCGCGACGCGGATCGCACGGCAGGAGATCGGGATCCCCGTGCGGATCGTTGACACACAGAGCGCCGGGCTCGGGCAGGGACTGGCAGTGCGCGCGGCGCTGCAGGCGGCGGCGTCGGGGGCCGGGATCGACGACGTCGCCCAGGCCGCCCGCGAGGCTGCTCAGCGCGCGCAGGTGCTCATCCAGGTGCGCTCGCTGGAGACGCTGCGCCGCGGCGGGCGGATCAACCCGACCACGGCGAGGGTGGGCTCCGTGCTGCAGATCAAGCCGCTGCTGAGCCTGGCGGAGGGGAAGATCGTGACCGTGGAGCGGCCGGTGTCCCTGGCGAAGGCGAGGGCGCGGTTCATGACGCTCGTGGGGGAGGCGCTGGCCCACGCGGAGCCCGAGCGGCCGGTGCTGTGCCTGCACCACGTGGCGGATGCCAACGGGGCGCGGGAGATCGGCGAGGTGCTGCGGGACCGCTACCGCCCCGAGGCCGAGCTGGTCATCAGCGACCTGCCGCCCGTGCTCAGCGCGCACGTGGGGCTCGGGACGAAGGCCGCGGTGGTGGAAGGGTCCACATCCGCGCCGGTGTGGCACGGCGAGAGGCCTGCACAGCCCGCTTCGTGAGGTGTGGGCATCCGCTGCCCTCCACACGAACGGGGAGTCGGCCCACGTCAGCATGGTCGTTGGGGTGGAGTGGTCCGCATGAGCGGCATCGATGTCAGGGGACGACGGCGGTTTCGGGACAGCCAGGCCACCGAGCGGTTGGCGGCGCTGCTGGGGGAGGACGGGTCTTCCGGCGCAGCAGGTGGGACCACGCTGCCCGGGGATGACAATCCCGCGGGGGACTCACCGGCAGAGGAAGCGCGTTCCCGGCACCGCGAGGACGTTCTTGTGCGGCGTCGGCTCTCCCGCCCCGCGGTGGTGGTGCTGTGTGTGGTGCTGCTGCTCGCGGTGGCGCTGGGTGGGATCTCCCTGCTCTCGCGCGGGGACGAAGCGGCCCTGGTCACCTCTGCCGCGGTCTCTGGCGAGGGAACGGAGGCGGCGAACGACGACGAGGCGCCAGGTGACGGAGCGAGAGCCGGGGAGTCGTCGGGCGCGTCCACTCACGGCCGCGCCAGCGCCACGTCCCACGCCAGCTCAGGAGGGGCAGAGGCCTCGGACGTGTCGACGGCCCGCGCGCAGGACACGGTAGTGCTCACCGTGCACGTGGTCGGAGAGGTCAAGGACCCCTCCGTGGTCACCCTCTCTCCGGGTGCCCGCGTGATGGACGCCGTGCAGGCCGCTGGGGGATTCACCTCCGTGGCGGTGAAAGACCGGATCAACCTCGCGCAGCCCGTGCAGGACGGTGCGCAGATCACGATCCCCAACAAGACCAACGCTGATCGGGTGGCCGCAGAGCAGACCGGAGGAACGACATCATCCTCCGGCTCCGCAACGGCGGCCGGGTCGGCGGCCGGTTCCGGAGCGGCTTCCAGTGCCGGTGGTACTGCGGGTTCCAGTGGGGCGGCGAGCGGCGGTTCCGGGGGAAACGGTACTGCGGGTGCCACGGCTTCCGGAGCAGCGGCCGCGGGCGGGGCGCTGGTGAACCTCAACACCGCCACGGCCGCGGAGCTGGAGACCCTTCCCCGGGTGGGGCCCGTGCTGGCGCAGCGGATCGTGGACTTCCGCACCCAGCACGGGCCATTCACCGCGCCCGAGCAGCTCGACGACGTCAGCGGCGTGGGCCCCGCGCTGCTGGAGGCGTTGCTTCCCCTGGTCTCAGCATGACGGGTCAGTGTGACCTGCGGCTGCTCCCGGTGGCGGTGAGCACGTGGGTGTGCTCGATCCTCACGCTCCTGAGCGGCTGGGCGGTCGGGAGCAGGGGCGCGCTCCTATGCGCGGCCCTCTTCACGGCGGCGTGGTCCCCTCCCACATGGTTCAGGGACCGCGTCCTCCGCCGATTCCGCACCTGGGTCCTGAGGTCTCGTCGTGGCGGACGACCCGGTAGTCGCGAGCGGGCTCGTGGTTGTCGGCGGTCCGCGGGCGCACCACGACAATTCCCGAGTGAGGAATTCGGGCAACCAGTACCTGGGCAGACGTCGTCACGGCCAGCTGGTGTGGGCGCGCGGCGTCGTCTCGGGTCCGCGCTCGTGCTGCCCCTGGTCATCGTGATCGCGGCCACCGCGGGGATCGTCACGGCGCTTGCGGCCACCGCCCCCGCCCAGGAGTTCCTGGCCGCCCACCCCGCCGGTTCGGTGGTGCGTGTCCAGGCAGACGTCCAGGGAGCGCCGTCGCCCTACACTGTGGGTCCTGCGCCGGGGGAGCAGGAGGCGTCCCACGGGGTGGCCGTGGACCTGCGCATCACCGTCGCGGACGGCGCGCCGCAGGACGTCGCCGCTACAGTCTTCGCCACGGACCCGGCGTGGGGCATCCTCGAGGCCGGCGAGCGCGTGGAGGCCGTGCTGAGGGTGACCGCTACCGCGGAACCGGCACGCCTCACCCTGAGGGGCTCCTCACCGCCCGTCCCTGCGCACGACGGAGGGGAACAGGCGCACGGGCCCGGCCTGCGGACAACCGTCCGCCAGGATCTCGCGCGCATCGCCGGGAAGCACGGCGCGGTGAGTGCGGGACTCGTGCCCGGCATGACCGTGGGGGACACCTCCCGGCTGCCCGACGCGCTGGCCCAGAGCATGAAGGACACCGGGCTCACCCACCTGACCGCCGTCTCCGGTTCCAACTGCGCGCTCGTGATGACGCTGACCGGCTACGCGGCTCTCACCCTCGGGGCGGGGCGCCGCGGGTGCGTCCTCGCGGGGCTGGCGGCGCTCGCGGGTTTCGTGGTGCTGGTGGGTCCGGACCCCTCCGTGCTGCGCGCCGGGGTGATGGGCGCCCTCGGCGGGATCGCCATGCTCACCGGCCGCCCGGGGGTGAGCCTCAGCGCCCTGTGTGCCGCGGTGACGGGTCTCGTGCTCGTGGAACCGCAGCTGGCCATCGACTACGGGTTCGTGCTCTCCGTGCTGGCGACGGCGGGCATCGTCGTCAGCGCCCGCCCGGTCACCCGGCTGCTCGCCACGCGTCTGCCGGCGGTGCTCGCGGTGTGCGTGGCCGTCCCGCTCGTGGCCCAGCTGTGGTGCGGGCCCGTGCTGCTCCTGCTCAACCCCACGCTGCCGCTCTACAGCCTGCCCGCGAACATGGCGGCCTCCCCGCTCGTGCCGGTCGTGACCGTTGCCGGGCTGCTCGCGGTCTGTGTCCTGCTCGCGGGACACCTCCTCACCCCGGTGCTCCAGCTGCTCGTGCCCGCTGCTCCGGAACCCGCCGTGTTCACCGCGTGGGAACGGACCGCCGGACTGCCCGTGGGTCTCGCCTCCTACCCCGCGCGCCTGCTCGGACGCATCGCCGACACCTTCGCCAGGCTCCCCGGCGCGCACCTGCCCTGGCCCCCGGGGCCCACCGGGATCGCCCTGCTCACCGCGGCCACCCTTGTGGCGCTCGCGGCTCTGCACGCCCTCGACCGCCGCATGCGTCGCCCCGGGCCCACCCGCGGCACCGTCACCTCTGCTCCCGCCGAACCGCCCGTGCCCGACGCCGTGTGGCGCGTCCGCGCCCGCGAGCACCGGTTCCGACGCCGCGCCCTCGCCGTCACCGCGGCCCTCACACTGCTCGCGCTCCTGGTCACGGCCGTGGTGTGGTGGTTGCGCCCCGCACCGCAGTGGGAGTCCGTGGTGTGCGACGTCGGGCAGGGGGATGCCGTGCTGCACCGCACCGGGGAACACAGCGCGGTGCTCGTCGACGGCGGCCCCGACCCCCGGGCCCTGCAGCGATGCCTGCACCAGGCGGACATCACCCACCTGGACGCCGTCGTCGCCACCCACGACCACGACGACCACGTCGCGGGCCTCGAAGGCCTCACCGACGTCGTCGACGTGGACCGCATCTGGTACTCCACCGCCGGCGGAGCTCTCCCCGACGAACTCGCCCCGCTGGCCGAGAAGGCGACTCGACCGCACGTGGGGGACCGCCTCGTGGCCGGGAGCCTCACCATGGAGGTGCTCGGACCCGAACCACCTGCAGAGACCGCCCCGGCCCACGGGAGTCGGGACACTCAGCCCAGAGGCCCCACCCGTGCGACCCACGTGAGCTCCGACGACGAGAACAACGCCTCCCTCCTGCTGCACCTCACCCTCACCGGCCCCCACGGCACCACCACCTGGCTCACCGGAGGCGACATCGAAGCAGAGGCCTACACACGGGACACCCGAACCCTCCCCGGCGGCACCGCCCCGCACGTCGACGTCCTCAAGGTCTCCCACCACGGAGCCCGCAACGGCGGCACCGCCATCATCCACGACACCCATCCGGCGCTCGCCGTGATCTCCGTGGGGAAGGACAACAGCTACGGCCACCCGCACCCCCAGACGGTGCAAGCGCTGCAGGAGGTGGATGCCGCCGTCGCCCGCACCGACGAGAGCGGGTCCCTGTGGATCCGCAAGGACGGGAACAGGCTGGTGGTCTCTGCGCGGTGAGGGGACGGCGGGTCATTCGTGCCGTCATGCCGTGGCGGTGTCCGCTGCGTCTCGTGTCAGCGGGCACCAGCCCGCGCGGTGATCGCTGCGGCCTGCTGCGCGGGGTCGTCCAGGGACAGGACGAGACGGCTGAAGCGCTCGTCGACGAGTTCGACGACCACGGTGTTCTCGTAGCCACTGATGTTCCAGAACTGACGTTGCCCGTCGGCGTGGAACGTCCCGCTCAGTTTGGAACCGCGGCGCAGGCCCGGTCCGCGCCACCCCTTCGGCTCGGCCTTCATGCCGGGATCGTGAGTGGCGCCACGAACGTGACTCCACGGGATGGACAGACGACTGGTGAACGACCAGAGCTTGTCGAACCCCTGGGGCTCAACGACTAGAGTCGTGTCGGTCAGGGTGACGATGTTGTTCATGGCGCTCCTCATTCCGTCGTTCGGTTGGCGCGGGACAGCAGGTGCTGTCCGACTCGGCGGGGATCACCGGCGAAGCACAGGTCGACTGCCTGGCCCGCGAGCTTGCGAATGTCGTCGCTGACCGGTGCGAGTTCCAGCAGCGCCACCACCACCAGGTCCCTGGAGTCCTGGTCGACGTCACCGGACCTCGCGCGGTCACAGACCTGCTCAAGCGCCGCCTGGACCAGCCCGTGCTTGGACCCGTAGAGCTTGTAGAAGCTGGCCCGGTTCAGCTGCAGTGCCCCCAGTACCACGTCTACCGACACGGCGTCGAAGCCACGCTGACCGAGCAGTGCCGTCGCACGTCGAAGCACTTGGGTCTCGTCGAACATCCTTGGTCTTCCCACGCGATACAGACTAATCGTTCTAGAACGGACTGTCTAAAACGTGAGAGCAGAGAGGGTGCTCAACGCGCACGATCCCTGCCCCTTGAGGAGCGGAGACCTAGACTCTCCCCATGCGCACCACCCTCTTCGAACCGGTCACCCTGCGCGGGCTCACCGTCCGCAACCGGCTGTGGGTTCCGCCCATGTGCCAGTACTCGGCGTTCGGGGAGGACGGCAAGCCCACCGACTGGCACCTCGTCCACTACGGCTCACTCGCCCGGGGCGGCGCCGGGGCCATCATCGTGGAGGCCAGCGCCGTCGTCCCCGAGGGGCGCATCAGCCCGCGCGACCTCGGACTCTGGAACGACGAGCAGCGGGACGCCCTCGCCCGCATCGTCGACTTCGCCCACGGACAGGGCGCAGCCATCGGTATCCAGCTCGCCCAGGCAGGACGCAAGGCCAGCACGCAGCCCGCATGGGGCGTCGAGAACCCGGGGGAGAGCCTCGCCCCGCAGGACGGCGGCTGGCCCACCGTGGGTCCGTCCGACGTCGCCTTCCCCGGCCTCACCGCGCCCCAGGCCCTCGACGAGAAGGGCATCGACGACGTCGTGTCCGCCTTCGTGGCCTCGGCCCGCCGCGCCGTCCACGCCGGCATGGACTTCGTTGAACTCCACGCCGCCCACGGCTACCTCCTCCACCAGTTCCTCTCCCCACTGAGCAACCACCGCGACGACTCCTACGGCGGCACCCCCGAGAACCGCGCCCGACTCCTGCTCCGCACCACCGACGCCCTCCGCGCCGAGATCCCCGACGACATGCCCCTCCTCGTCCGCCTCTCCGGCACCGACTGGACGGACGGCGGACTCACCGCCGACGACACCGCCGCGCTCGCCGTGCGGCTCAAGGAGCACGGCGTGGACCTCGTGGACGTCTCGTCTGGCGGCAACGTCCCCGCCCAGATCCCCGTGGGCCCCGGCTACCAGGTGCCGCTGGCCACCCACGTGCGCCGCGTCGCCGAGCTCCCCGTGGCGGCGGTGGGCATGATCGACGACGCCTGGCAGGCCGAGCAGATCACCGCGACCGGTCTCGCGGACGTCGTCCTCATGGGCCGCCAGTCCCTCCGTGACTCCGCCGCCGCCCTGCACGCCGCCAGGAACCTCGGCGCAGAGACACTGCCGCTACCGAGCCAGTACGAACGGGCGTACCGCAGGGACCCCCGCAGGCGGTAGAACGGAACGGGGACGACGACGCCGCGTGGCACCCGAGCGCCGTCGTCACCCGTGCGCGGCGCCCTCCACCGCCACCCGATCCTGTCGGTGAGGCTGGGTAGCATGACAGGGATCAACGCGCGTTCCATGGCGCGCGGCATCAATCCGGCGCCCGGGGAAACCCGGAGGGCCGACGAGACACGGAGATCCGGGGACACTCGGAAATCCGTCCAGCACTGGCACCCGCGAGGAGCACCATGACCCCGGCCCGAAGCTCGTCCCGCCGCCAGGCACCCTCGGCGTCCCAGACGTCGTGGCGCGAGGCCACCCCGCAGCCGCTCGTGCTGGCCTCCGGCTCGGACGAGTACATCCTGCAGCGCATCCGGGAGTCCCTGCGTGACCAGATCAGGGCTGAGCGCGGCTCGTGCGAGGTCACCGACATCCCCGCCGGGGACTACGAGCCGGGCCAACTGGCCGTGGTCACGAGTCCGTCCCTGTTCGACGACCCCAAGCTGGTGTGCGTCCAGGACCTCGCGGGCATGAACGAGCACCTGCTCGCGGACGCCCTGTCGTACGTGGCCAACCCGGATCCGGAGGTCACGGTCCTGTGGCAGCACGCCGGCGGCAACCGCGGCAAGAAGCTGCTGGACGCCCTGAAGGAGAAGGCCGTGGTGCTCGACTGCACCCCGCCGAAGTCGGACCGGGACAAGTCCGCCTTCGTCCTCTCCGAGTTCCGTGCGCAGGGCAAGCGCATCGAGCCCGACGCCGCCCGCGCTCTCGCGGCCGCCGTGGGCACCAGCACCGCGGAACTGGCCGCGGCGTGCTCGCAGCTCATCGCGGACGGGCCCGCCACGGTGGACCACGACCTCGTGGAGAAGTACTACGGCGGCCGCGTGGAGGTCACCGCGTTCCGGGTCGCGGACGCCGCGGTGGCCGGCAACGTCGAGCAGGCACTGAAACTGTGGCGGCAGGCGGTGGACGTGGGCGTGGACCCCGTGCCGATGGTTGCCACGCTGGGGTCCAAGATGCGCCTGATCGCCCTGGCCGCAGGATCCCGCGGGGGAGCCGGTCAGATCGCACGGGACGTGGGCGCCGCACCGTGGCAGGTGGAGCGCGCGCAGAACGAGGCCCGCCGCTTCACGGCCCAGGACGTCACCCGTGCGCTGCAGGCCGTCGCCGCCGCGGACGCGCAGGTCAAGGGCGCCTCCCGGTCCCCGTACTTCGCGGTGGAGCGGGCCATCACCGTGATCGCCACCTCCGGCCACCACTGAGCCACGAGCGCGCCACCACAGACCCGCAGACAGACAAAGGCCCGGCACTCGCGAGGAGTGCCGGGCCTTCGGGCTCCGTCAGTGCGACGGGGTCAGCCGATTCAGATCTTGTCGACCTTCTTGGCCAGACCGGACTTCTTGTTGGCCGCGGTGTTCTTGTGCAGAACGCCCTTGGAGACGGCCTTGTCGAGCTTGCGGGAGGCCTTGCGGAGGGTCTCCGCGGCGGCGTCCTTGTTGCCGGACTCGACGGCCTGGTCCACCTTGCGGATCAGCGTCTTGAGCTCGGACTTGTAAGAGTTGTTGCGCAGGCGAGCCTTCTCGTTGGTGAGGTTGCGCTTCTTCTGCGACTTGATGTTGGCCACGTGTAGCTCCTAGAACGATTGCGGAAGTAGGTCAGTGAGGGCTCACGGATGGTCATCGACTGAGTTGTGAGAGTGGGGATGCTCTGTGGCAACCATCCGCTGTGCCCGACGACCAGCGCGGACACACAGCGGACCACTTTAGCAGACGAGTCATGTCCGTGCCGGGACGGGCCGGGATGCGGCGCGTTCCCGGCCCCGCGTGAACCCAGGGTATGGCTCAGTGAGCCCGGGTCAGGCCGGTGTGAGCGGCTCAGCGCCGAGAGGTGAGCTCCGCCGCCACGGCCTCGAACACGGCCCGGTCCAGCACCGTGCCCTCGCGCCGCACCGCGTCCGGGCGCACCGGGATCACACGGTCGATCCTCGCCTCGGACGGCCGCCCCGAGCGGTCCCAGCCACCGGTGCCCACGTCCACGTATCTGGGATCGTCGTGCGTGGCGGTGTCGTGGTCCTTGGAGGTGAGCATCACGCACAGCAGCCACTCCTGGGTACGGTCCACGATCAGCACGGGCCGGTCCTTGCCGCGGGAGTGGTCCTCCTCGTACGGTACCCAGCTCCACACGATCTCCCCGGGATCGGGCTTGCCGTCCGGGTGGGCGTCCCACTGCGGGTGCACGGGCCCCGTCCAGTCCCCGGGGTAGTCGGCGGTGCCTGCGGGGGACGACGTCGCCGTGCCCCGCCTGGTGCCCGAGGTGCCGTGGTCGTGGGCGACGGTGGGCGGTGTCGCCGTGCCCGCGGAGCGGGGACCGCGTGATCCGGCGCCCCGGGAACCGGAGCCGCCGGAGTAGCGCTGGTACATGCGGAACAGCCGCAGTCCCTGGTTGATGAGTCGAGTGATGTCGGCCATGGGGACATCGTAGGGGGACCGGTTCGCCCGATCGTCGTGGGCATGGGAAACTGGGGAGTCATCCTGAGAACGAAAGGACCGCCCGTGTCACCGTTGGCCGTCAATCCACCGGCACCTGCCTCGACCGATCCCTCGGTGATCAGGAACTTCTGCATCATCGCCCACATCGACCACGGCAAGTCCACCCTCGCGGACCGCATGCTCCAGGCCACGGGCGTGGTGACACCCCGGCAGATGAAGGCCCAGTACCTGGACCGCATGGACATCGAGCGCGAGCGCGGGATCACCATCAAGTCCCAGGCCGTGCGCATGCCGTGGAACGTGGACGGCACGGACTACGCGCTGAACATGATCGACACCCCGGGCCACGTGGACTTCACGTACGAGGTCTCCCGCTCGCTGGCGGCGTGCGAGGCCACCATCCTGCTGGTGGACGCCGCCCAGGGCATCGAGGCGCAGACGCTGGCGAACCTGTACCTGGCGCTGGAGAACGACCTCACGATCATCCCCGTGCTCAACAAGATCGACCTCCCGGCCGCGCAGCCGGAGAAGTACGCCGCGGAGCTTGCCAACCTGATCGGCGTGGAGCCCGAGGACGTCCTGAAGGTCTCGGGCAAGACCGGTGAGGGCGTGGAGGAGCTGCTGGACCGCATCGTGCGGGACGTGCCCGCGCCGCAGGGAAAGAAGGACGCGCCGTCGCGCGCCATGATCTTCGACTCCGTGTACGACACCTACCGCGGCGTGGTGACCTACGTGCGCGTGGTGGACGGAACCCTGGTGCCGCGCGAGCGGATCCAGATGATGTCCACCGGCGCCACGCACGAGCTGCTGGAGATCGGGGTGATCTCGCCCGAGCCGATCCCGTCGAAGGGCCTGAGCGTGGGGGAGGTGGGCTACCTCATCACGGGCGTGAAGGACGTCCGCCAGTCGCGCGTGGGCGACACGGTCACCAACCAGCAGAAGCCGGCGGAGGACTCCCTGGGCGGCTACGAGGACCCCAAGCCCATGGTGTTCTCCGGGCTGTTCCCGGTGGAGGGCTCCGACTACCCGGTGCTGCGGGACGCGCTGGAGAAGCTGCAGCTCAACGACGCCGCCCTGGTCTACGAGCCCGAGACGTCCACGGCGCTGGGCTTCGGCTTCCGCTGCGGCTTCCTGGGACTGCTGCACCTGGAGATCACCCGCGACCGTCTGGAGCGCGAGTTCAACCTGGACCTGATCTCCACCGCACCGTCCGTGTCCTACAACGTGACGCTCGAGGACCACTCCGAGGTGGAGGTCACCAACCCGTCCGAGTTCCCGGAGGGTCGGATCCTGGAGATCCGCGAGCCCATGGTCTCCGCGACGATCCTTGTGCCCTCGGAGTTCATCGGCGCGGTCATGGAGCTCTCCCAGTCCAAGCGCGGTGAGATGAAGGGCATGGACTACCTGTCCGAGGACCGCGTGGAGCTGCGCTACCGGTTGCCGCTCGCGGAGATCGTCTTCGACTTCTTCGACCAGCTCAAGTCCAAGACCCGCGGCTACGCGTCCCTGGACTGGAAGGCGGACGGGGAGCAGGCCGCGGACCTCGTGAAGGTGGACATCCTGCTGCAGGGTGAACAGGTGGACGCGTTCAGCGCCATCACCCACAAGGACAAGGCCTACTCCTACGGTGTGCTGATGACGGGCAAGCTGCAGAAGCTGATCCCGCGCCAGCAGTACGAGGTCCCCATCCAGGCGGCCATCGGCTCGCGCATCATCGCGCGCGAGAACATCCGCGCGATCCGCAAGGACGTGCTCTCCAAGTGCTACGGCGGCGACATCTCCCGCAAGCGCAAGCTGCTCGAGAAGCAGAAGGAGGGCAAGAAGCGCATGAAGATGGTCGGCCGCGTGGAGGTCCCGCAGGAGGCCTTCGTGGCCGCGCTGTCCTCGGACGAGGACAACGGGAAGGACAAGAAGAAGTAATGCCCGCCCAGCCGGAGGGGGACCCCGCACCGTCGGACGGCGCCCTCCCCGCGAGCGCGGTGGCCCGCGCCGCGGACCGCACCCTGAGCCTCTACGTCCACGTTCCGTTCTGCGCGGTGCGCTGCGGCTACTGCGACTTCAACACCTACACCATGGAGCAGCTGGGGGACGGGGTCTCCCGGGACGACTACCACCGCGACGCCGCGGCAGAGGTCCGTTTCGCCCGTTCAGTGCTCGACGCCGCCGGGGCGCCCCCGCGGGCCCTGCACAGCGTGTTCTTCGGCGGGGGCACCCCCACGCTGCTCCCAGCCCGGGAGCTCGCGAACATGCTCGGCCAGGCCCGTCAGAGCTTCGGGCTCGCACCGGACGCCGAGGTGACCGTGGAGGCCAACCCGGACTCCGTCACGGCGGAGACCTTCGACGTGCTGGCCGAGGCCGGTGTGACCCGCGTGTCCTTCGGCATGCAGTCCGCCGTGCCGCACGTGCTGAGGGTGCTCGAACGCACGCACACGCCGGCAAACGTGCCGCGCGCCGTCGGCTGGGCGAAGGAGCGCGGGCTGGGCACGAGCGTGGACCTGATCTACGGCACCCCGGGGGAGAGCGTGGCCGACTGGCGGACCTCGCTGGAGGCCGCCCTGGAGATGGACTCGGACCACGTGTCCGCGTACTCGCTGATCATCGAGGACGGCACAAAGCTCGCCGCGCAGATGCGCCGGGGCGAGGTCCCCCGGGTGGATCCGGACGACCAGGCGGAGAAGTACACGCTGGCGGACGCGATGCTCCGCGAAGCGGGTTTCGAGTGGTACGAGGTCTCCAACTGGTCCCGGGACGCCCACGGGCGCAGCGCGCTGGAGAACCGCAGCGCGCACAACCTCGCCTACTGGCGCAACCAGGACTGGTGGGGCATCGGCCCCGGAGCGCACTCCCACAGCGACGGCGTGCGGTGGTGGAACCTCAAGCACCCCCTGCCCTACACGAACAAGGTCCGCCAGGGCGTCTCACCCGCGGCGGGCCGGGAGACGCTGGACGCGCAGACGCGCTACGTGGAGGACGTGATGCTCGGCATCCGGATCCGCGACGGTCTGGAGACCGCGCAGCTGCAGCCGGAGGGCCGGAAAGCGGTGGCCGGGCTGATCGCCGACGGCTGGCTGGACGGTGCCGCCGCGGTGCGGGGCACGGCCGTGCTCACGGATGCGGGGCGGCTGATGGCCGATGCCGTGACGCGCCGGCTGCTCGACTGGTGAGCGGCCCGAGGCGAGTCGTGGGCGCGGGCGTCAGCCGCGGGACGTGGTGAGCCGGTCGTAGAGGTGTGTGTTGCCGCGATACTGGTGCGGCTCGCCGCGGTTGACCTTCACGCCCGCGACCACGGAGGCGATGGCCAGCCACAGCCAGGTCACGGCGGCGACCACGGAGAAGATCCAGCCGATCACGGGTACGAGAGAGAGCGCGATGCCTGCCAGCACCACGACACTCGGCAGCAGCGTGAAGTTCAGCGCCTCCCGGGACTCCTGCGCGGTGAACGGGCCGCGGTCCCCGAACACCCGGTGGATCACGTAGCTGGGCAGCGCGCCGACCACGCCGCCCAGGTGCGCGACGGTGGCCCACTGGCGGTCCTGGTTCACGTCCAGGGGCTGGGCCTCGGCGGGCACGGCCTCGAACGGGGTCTCACCCGCGGCGCGGGCGGCGGGGGCAGCGGGGGTGGGAGCAGCGTCAGTCACGGGTGGGTGTCCCTTTCAGGGGCGGTAGCCGAACCGGGGTGGATCGGAGTCCCGGTGCCCCCTATTCTACGGTGCGCTCCTGGAAACGGACCGGGGTGCGTCTGGAATCACGTGTGAGCCTGGATATGTCGGACGACGCCGCCGCGCCACCGGCAGCCCGGGGCCACCGCGCCAACCGCGTCGGCCGGGACAACGGGTCCCACACGGCACATCCGGCGCCCCACGTGCCAAAACCCCTCAGTAGCCGTCCGGTGCGGTGAGGAAGTCGATGAGCTCCTCGACCCGGCCCAGCAGTGCGGGCTCCAGGTCCGAGTAGCTGTCCACGCGGGCGAGGATCGCCTGCCACGCCCGCCCCACGTCCTGGGGAGTGCGGTGGGGCATGCCGAGGGCCTTGGCCATCCCGGTCTTCCAGTCCACACCGCGAGGGATCACGGGCCACGCGGGGATGCCCAGGGCTGCAGGCTTCACCGCCTGCCAAATGTCCACGTAGGGGTGGCCCAGGATCTGCACGTTGCCCCGCGCACCCGGCACAGACAGCGCCCGATCCGCGATCCGCGACTCCTTGGACCCGCTGACCAGGTGGTCCACGAGGATCCCGAGACGACGGCCCGGGCCGGGGTGGAACTCCGCGATGGCCGCGGGGAGGTCGTCGATGCCGTGCAGCGGCTCCACGACGATCCCCTCGACTGCGAGGTCGTGGCCCCAGACCTTCGCCACGAGCTCGGCGTCGTGGTAGCCCTCGACCCACACGCGGGACTCCTTGGCCACCGAGGCGCGCAGGTTCTCCACGGCCACCGAGCCGGAGCGCGTAATTCTGGGCCCGCTCGGGACACTGCGAGGTGCGGGCGGGGTGAGGCGGACGGGCTCGCCGTCAAGCAGGAAACCGGGACCGAGGGGGAAGGCCTTGACTCGGCCGTGGCGGTCCTCCAGGCCCACGACGCGCATGCCGCCCACGACCTCCACGCTCACCACGGCGCCCACCCACCCGCTCTCGACGTCCTCGAGCACCATGCCGGACTCCACGGGCAGCCCGCGGGCCGCGGGGGAGCGGCGGGAGACCTCGGGGCTGCCGAGGTCCTGCGGGCCCCAGCCCCAGCCGGGTGTGTTCACGGGGGTGCTCCTCGCTCGCGGGTGACGAATCAGCCGCGAGCGTACCAAAGGACCGGTCCGCGGCAGGGCCACTAGACTCACGGAATTAGCACTGTGCCGATTCGAGTGCCAAAATTGGTCGCGGCCCGGTTCACCGGGTGCCGCACGGGCGCCCGAGGACATCCGCGAGCGGGAGGTGGGAGACATGGAGCATCCGCGCAGGGCGAAGATCCTGCAGGCCATCGTGGAGGACTACGTCCACTCCCGCGAGCCCGTGGGCTCCAAGGCGCTCGTGGAGCGCCACCGGCTGCCCGTCTCCTCCGCCACCGTGCGCAACGACATGGCCGCCCTCGAGGAGGACGGTCTCATCGTGGCACCCCACACCAGTTCAGGTCGGATCCCCACGGACCGCGGCTACCGGGTGTTCGTGGGCCAGATCGCCGCGCTGCAGCCCCTCACGCCTGCGCAGCGCCGTGCCGTTCAGGTCTTCCTGGACGGCGCCCACGACATCGACGATGCCATGGAGCGCACCGTGCGCCTGCTGGCCCAGCTGACCCACCAGGTGGCCGTCATCCAGTACCCGGTGCGCACCGGGATCACGGTGCGCCACGTGGAGCTCGTGGACGTCGGCGGAAACACGCTGCTCGTGGTGCTCATCCCCACGAGCGGCCGCGTGGTGCAGCGCACGGTTGCCCTCACCGCGCCCGTTGCCGAGGACGCCCTGCTCGAGCTGCGCGCCGCCGTCCTGGCGCGCGTGCTGGGTCAGGCACTGGAGACCGTGCCGGCCGCGGTCGCCGAGCTCCCCGAGACCGTGGAAGACCCGGTCCGCGAGGCCGCGCTCGCCGTCGCCGACACCGTGGCAGTGCTGGCCGCCGCCTCGGACGACCAGCGCCTCGTGAGGGCGGGCACCGCCAACCTCGCCCGCTTCAGCGGGGACTTCCCCCAGAGCATCTCCCCGGTGCTCGAGGCGCTTGAGGAACAAGTGACACTGCTGCGATTGTTGTCCGAGATGCAGCAGGACGAGCGCGGCGTCGCGGTACGGATCGGCTCCGAGCAGTACGACGACCCGCTGGCCGAGGCGGCCGTGGTGGCCACCGGCTACGGCCCGCAGGACGCCTCCAAGGTGGGCGTCGTGGGCCCCACGCGCATGGACTACCCCACCACCATGGCCTCCGTGCGTGCCGTGGCCCGCTACCTCTCCAAGAACCTCGGGGACTGACGCGCCACCCGGCGCCGCCCCGGCACAGACCACCGACCCAGAGACGAAAGCAGAAGCGACGACATCGTGAGCGATCACTACGAAACCCTCGGCGTGAGCCGTGACGCCAGCGCCGAAGAGATCAAGCGCGCCTATCGCAAGAAGGCCCGCAAGCTGCACCCGGACGTGAACCCCTCGCCGGAGGCGGCCGAGGAGTTCAAGCGCGTCTCGCACGCCAACGACGTCCTGTCGGACCCGGACAAGCGCCGCGTGTACGACGCCACGGGCAACGAGAACGGCACGGACACCGGCTTCGGCGGAGGCTTCCCCGGCAGCGGGTTCGGCTTCTCGGACATCTTTGAGACGTTCTTCCAGGGCGCGGGCTCCGGCGGCCAGCGGGGCCCCCAGTCCCGCACGCGACAGGGCCAGGACGCCCTGATCAACGTGCGCATCTCCCTGAAGGACGCCGTTTTCGGAGTGGAGAAGGACATCACCGTCGACACCGCGGTCACGTGCCCCACGTGCGAGGGGACGTGCTGCCAGCCCGGCACGAGCCCCACCACGTGCACCATGTGCCACGGCTCCGGCCACATGCAGTACCAGCGGCAGTCCATCCTGGGCATGGTCACCACGCAGGCGCCCTGCTCGCAGTGCAACGGCTTCGGCACCGTGATCGAGCACCCGTGCCACGAGTGCTACGGCGAGGGCCGCGTGCGCGACCGCCGCCCCCTCACGGTGAAGATCCCCGCCGGCATCCAGTCCGGCAACCGGATCCGCCTGGGCGGTCAGGGCGAGGCCGGCACGGCCGGCGGACCCAACGGCGACCTCTTCGTGGAGCTGAAGGTGGACCCGGACCCCACGTTCGTGCGCGAGGGCGACGACCTGCACGCGCGGCTGCGGATCCCCATGACCGCCGCGGCACTCGGCACCACCGTGACGCTGGAAACTTTCGACGGCACGCGCAGCGTGGACGTGGTCCCCGGAACCCAGTCCGGTGCCACCATCACGCTGGACGACCTCGGCGTCACCCACCTGCGCGGCAAGGGTCGCGGGGACCTGCAGGTGCACTTCGAGGTCGAGACGCCTCGGGACCTCACCGGCGAGCAGCGTGAACTCGTGGAGCGGCTGGCGGAGCTGCGCGAGGAGCAGGCCCACGACGGCACCACCGTGAGCACCTCCCACTCCGGCGGGTTCTTCTCCCGGCTGCGGGACCGGTTCAACGACCTGTGACGAATCCCGTCTTCCACCGCGAGGACCTCACCGGGGCGCACCCCGGCGAGGTCCTCGACGTCGTCGGCCCCGAGGCCCGTCACGCCGTGACCGTTCGCCGGCTGCGCGCGGGCGCGTCCCTGGACCTCGTGGACGGCCGCGGCACCCGCGCGGTGTGCACGTTCGTCGCGGGGGAGAAGGACCGCATGAGCGTCACCGTGGACTCCGTGGCGCACGAGGAGCCGCCGGCGCCGCGCCTCACGCTCGTCCAGGCGCTGGCCAAAGGGGACCGGGACCTGCAGGCCGCGGAGACCGCCACCGAGCTCGGTGTGGACTGCGTGATCCCGTGGCAGGCAGAGCGCAGCATCGTGCGGCTGCGCGGGGACCGTGCCGCCAAGACCATGGCCAAGTGGGACGCCACCCTGTGCGCGGCCGCCAAGCAGTCCCGGCGCGCGCACTGGCCGCGGCGGGAGCAGTGGATGGACACCGCCGCCCTCGCGCGGCTCGTGGCGGAGGACACGGAGACCCTGTGGCTCGTGCTGCACGAGACCGCCTCCACCGCGTGGTCCGGGCACGACGTCACCGCCTGGCGGGAGCGGACCCGGATCGCCGTGGTGGTCGGGCCGGAGGGCGGCATCAGCGATGCGGAGACGCAGCTGCTCACCGAGGCCGGGGCCCACACGCTGCGCCTCGGGGACACGGTCATGCGCTCGGCCACCGCCGGGCCGGCCGCCCTGGCCGCGCTGCACTCTGTCCTGGGCCTCTGGGGCTGAGCGCCCCCTCCGCGGGAGGGGCTGGGTGGGACGAACCCCGGGATCTCGGGGGAGCAGCATGCCGGGGACGCCACCCGCGCCTCGTCGGGACGGCATGACGACGACGTCGCGCGCCCGCGTACGGCGGATGCGCCTCAGCGCGTGGCAGCGACGGTGATCACGTGGTCGTCCACGAGCACGGTGCCCTGGTCGTTTGTTCCCGCGACCCGCACCGTGTACTCGCCCGGGTCCAGGTCGATGGTGGTCCGCAGCTCGGTGCCGACAGTGGGGTCCGAGCCGGGGGAGGCCGCGGCGACCGTGCCGCTGCGCACTGTGCGCTCGTCCTGCGTGACCTCCCAGCGGACGTCGTGCACCGCGGGCAGAACGCGCAGGAACACGGTCAGGGGACTGCCGGGGTCCGCGTCCGTCTGGGGGTCGATGAGCCACACGGGCGCGGCCAGGGACGTGTCGCGGGTCAGCGGATCGGAGAGGTCCACGGAGCCGAACGCCGAGAACCCGGTGCGCCCGTCCACCAGGATGCGGACCTCCTTGGCGGTGGAGGCGTCCAAAAGTCCCGCGGTCACGGCGGCCGCGGAGACCGTGTACACCATCTGCTGCAGCGCCATCTGGGCGTCCTTCTCGGACAGCTGCGTGCCGAACGCCGCCGCGGGCAGGTCCACGGTGATGATGCCGTCCGGGGACACCGAGGTTCCCACCGTGCTCACGGGGGACCACAGCGTGCGGTAGTCGGGGTCCATGGGGGTGGCACGGGTCACCATGGCAGCGGCGCGTGCCACCGGGTCCGCTGTGCTCGTGTCCTCGGGGTTGCGGAACTCACGGAACAGGTAGCCGGACTGGTCACCCGTGCCGACCCAGTAGATGGGGGCCTGCTCGGTGGCCACGCCGCCGAGCGCCTCGTCCGTGGTGCCCGGTGCCGCGCCGATTCCCGGTGCGGCCGCGGAGTTGTCGTCCGGGCGGTCCGCGGCCGTGCCGCACCCGGCCAGCGCCACGGACGCGACCACAGCGAGCGCGGCGAGGCTCCAGCGGCGGGGTGTGCGCGGTGGTACGCGGCGGCGCGGTCTCACGCGGTGCTCGCCCTCCTCCGGGCCCTCGGTGACGGGTGCGGGGTCAGGGACCGCGCCACGGCGACGTCGTGTTCCCACCTCTCCGACACAGAACCTGGAGGGTGGGACCGCGCGGTGTGGCACCGGCGGCATGACTTCACGGCTTCACAAGATACCGACCGGCGGGGGTGCGCGCGAACTCCGGGAGCCCGTGGCGCGGACCGTTACCCGATTGCAACCCGGGACCGTGGCGGACGGCGCGTCGGAGGGGACCGGTAGGCTGGTGCCCGATGAGAGAACAACCCGAGGGGATGAAACCACTGACCGCTGCACCCAGTGAAAGTACCCGTGTGACCGTGCACATGCCGGACCGGGACACCGCCGTGCGGTGCCTGGGCCAGGCGGATTCGACGCTGAGGCTCCTCGAGGGCGAGTTCCCGGCGGTGTGCATGACCGTGCGGGACCTCGATGTCGCCCTCGAGGGCCCCGTGCTCGACACCCGGCTGGCGGCGTCCCTGCTCGAGGAGCTGCTGGCGATGGCGCTGCGCGGCACGGAGATCACGGAGCGCACCGTGCTGCGTGTGGCCCGCATGATGCGCGAGTCCCAGCAGGTGCGCCCGGCGAGCGCACTGTCCACGAGCATCCTCTCCACCCGGGGCCGCACCATCCGCCCCAAGACGGTGAACCAGAAGACGTACGTGGACGCGATCGACGAGCACACCGTGGTCTTCGGAATCGGACCGGCAGGCACGGGCAAGACCTACCTGGCCATGGCCAAGGCCGTGCGCGCGCTGCAGGCCAAGGAGGTGAACCGGATCATCCTCACGCGCCCCGCGGTGGAGGCCGGCGAGCGCCTGGGCTTCCTCCCGGGCTCGCTCAACGACAAGATCGACCCCTACCTGCGCCCGCTCTACGACGCGCTGCACGACATGATGGACCCGGAGTCCATCCCGCGGCTCATGGAGGCCGGGGCCATCGAGGTGGCTCCGCTGGCGTACATGCGCGGGCGCACGCTCAACGACGCCTTCGTGATCCTGGACGAGGCGCAGAACACCACCCCCGAGCAGATGAAGATGTTCCTCACGCGGCTGGGCTTCGGCTCGCGCATCGTGGTCACCGGGGACGTCACCCAGGTGGATCTTCCGGGATCCACGAAGTCCGGGCTGCGCCAGGTCCAGCACGTGCTGGGAAAGATCGACGACATCGCGTTCTGCGAGCTGACCGCCGAGGACGTGGTGCGCCACGAGCTGGTGGGGGAGATCGTGGCTGCGTACGACCAGTTCGACACCACCAACCGGCACCGCGTGGAGCGCTCGCACCGCAAGGAGGACCGCCGTGCAGCGGCCGCGCACCGGGCGGAGACCGGCTCCCACCCGGGCGCTGCCGGTGACCGGGCCGGGGCCGACAGAGCCGGGGCGGACAGAGCGGGAGCGGACCAGGCCGCAGGGCCGGAGGGCGGCGCGCTGTGAGCGTCTCGTTCGACCTGCCGTGGGACGGCCCGCAGGAGCTCGAGGGGCTCGCGGAGTGCTACCGCGCGGTGGACACCGACCAGCTGTCGGCCCTCGTGGAGCTCGCCTTCACCCGGTGGCACCTGCACCCGGACACCGAGGTCTCGATCGCCGTGGTGGACGAGGAGCGCATGGCCGAGCTGCACGAGCAGTGGCTGGACCTGCCCGGTGCCACGGACGTGATGTCGTTCCCCATGGACGAGCTGCGCGAGGGCACCCCGGAGGAGCCCAGCCTGGGCGTCCTCGGGGACGTCGTGCTGTGCCCGCCCGTGGCGCAGCGGCAGGCGCAGGCCGCGGGTCACAGCACGCAGGACGAGCTGTGCCTGCTCACGGCGCACTCGCTGCTGCACCTGCTCGGCCACGACCACGCGCAGGAGGAGGAGCGGGCCCGGATGTTCGCCGCCCAGCGCGCGCTGCTCGAGGAGTTCCTGGGCCGGGACGCCCCCGTGGAGACCATGACGTGACGCCCGCGCCACACCCCCGGCGGCAGGGCCCGGCGCACCGGCCGAGCACGCGCACCCCGATCGAACGCAGGAGCGAGGACACACCATGATGCAGGACACCACAACCGAGCACGGAACGGACTTCCGGGCCGGCTTCGCCGTGTTCGTGGGCCGGCCCAACGTGGGCAAGTCCACGCTGACCAACGCCCTCGTGGGCCGCAAGGTCGCCATCACCTCCAACCGTCCGCAGACCACGCGCCACACCATCCGCGGCATCGTGCACCGCCCGGACGGGCAGCTGATCCTCGTGGACACCCCGGGTCTGCACCGGCCCCGCACCCTGCTGGGGCAGCGGCTGAACGACGTGGTGGCGGAGACCCTGGGCCAGGTGGACGTCATCGGGTTCTGCGTTCCGGCGGACCAGAAGGTGGGACCCGGGGACCGCTTCATCGCCCAGCAGGTCGTGGCGGCCGTGGGCAGCACCCCCGTGGTCGCGATCGTCACCAAGGCGGACCTCGTGCCCCAGGACCGGCTCGCCGAGCAGCTGATCGCGGTGAGCGAGCTGGGCCGCGAGGTCGTGTCCGAGGAGCGCGCCCAGCGCGAGGCACGACGGCGACGGCGTGCGGCGTCGTCGTCGGGCGGCAAGGGCTCCCGGCCGGAGAAGGCACCCGCCACGGAGGACCCGGACGCCGGCTGGGCCCACGTGATCCCCGTCAGTGCCGCGGACGGCTTCCAGATGGCCGAACTGGGCGAGCTGCTCGTGTCCCTGATGCCGGTGTCCCCGCCGCTGTACCCCGAGGGGGACCTCACGGACGAGCCGGAGGTCACCATGATGGCCGAGCTGATCCGCGAGGCCGCACTGGAGGGCGTGCACGACGAGCTGCCCCACTCGCTGGCCGTGGTCGTGGACGAGGTCTCCGAGCGGGAGGGCCGCTCGCCCGAGAACCCCATGCTGGACGTGCACGCGAGCGTGTACGTGGAGCGCTCCTCGCAGAAGGCCATCGTGATCGGCAAGCGCGGTGCGCGGCTGCGCGAGATCGGGACCCAGGCCCGCGGGCAGATCGAGTCCCTGCTGGGCACGCGCATCTACCTGGACCTGCACGTCAAGGTCGCCAAGGAGTGGCAGCGCGATCCCAAGCAGCTCTCCAAGCTGGGGTTCTGACCCGGCCCACACCCAACACCGAGGGACGGGGCGTAGCGTGGCCGAGCGGTCGGGGCGCCGCCCCCGGACCCGCCCCCAGACAGCGAAAGACTCCAGGAGACGTCACCGGTGGATCCCAGCTCAGCACCCCGTCGCGGTCGCCGCGCCCAGGAGACCACCGCGCAGGAGACCACCGCCTCGCGAGAGACCACTGCGCCGTGGGCCACGCACCCGGCACGCCGCACGGACCGGGAGGGGGAGCCCTTCGACCTGCGGCAGACCGGGCGCCACCACAGGGCCCGTGAGCACCGTGCCTCCACCCGCAGGATCGCCGTGATCCTGGTGGTCCTCGCCCTGATCGCCGCGATCGGGATCGGCGGGATCGCCGCGCTGCGGCTGACGGGAAACCTGCAGTCCAGCCCCCTGAACCTCTCCGACGGCGCGGAGGCCGTGGACGACGGCCCGCTCGACATCCTCGTGATGGGCTCGGACACCCGCAGCGGCACGGGCAACTCCGAGTACGGCAGCAAGGACGACTCCGAGGGCCGCACGGACGTGATGATGCTCGTGCACGTCACGCAGAACCGGGACGCCGTGACCGTGGTGTCCTTCCCCCGGGACCTGATGGTGGAGATCCCGCAGTGCACGGACCCGGACTCCGGCAAGGTGTACCCCGCCGAGACGGACATGCTCAACAGCGCGGTGGAGCGCGGCGGGCCCGGGTGCACCGTGGCGGCCATCAACGAGCTGACCGGTGTGAACATCGACCACTTCATGCTCGCGGACTTCAACGCCGTGAAGGAGCTCTCCTCCGCGGTGGGCGGCGTCGAGGTGTGCGTCAACAACGCCGTGGACGATCCGAAGTCCGGGCTGAAGCTGCCCGCGGGCATCTCCTCCGTGGAGGGTGAGCAGGCACTGGCGTTCCTGCGCTCCCGCGCGGCGTTCGGCAACGGTGGGGACGAGGCCAGGATCCGCTCCCAGCAGTCGTTCCTGGCGTCCCTGACGCGCAAGATCCAGTCCGACGGGACCCTCACGAACCTCCCGGAGCTCTACCACATCGCGGAGGTCATGACCCAGAACCTGCACGTGGACTCGGGTCTCACCTCGATCCCCACGCTCGTGGGCATCGCGCGCACGTTCAACGGCATCGACCCCGGGAAGATCGCGTTCGTCACGGCCCCCACGGAGGTCTACCCCGAGGACCCGAACCGGCTGCAGCTGGACGAGAAGGGCGCCGAGAAGCTCTTCGCCACGCTGCGCGAGGACGTCTCGGTCACGCGGGCGCAGGACGACGCCAGCGAGTCCCCGAGCGGTGGGTCCTCGGACGCCGCAACCTCCGGAACCGGCTCCGAGCACGCAACGGCCGGGGCGACGTCGTCCCCGGCCGCCGCGCCGAGCGCCACCGGGCCCGCCCTGGACCCCGCCACGGTGCCGCTGACCGTCTCCAACCGCTCGGACACCGGTGGCCGCGACAACCAGCTGGTCTCCGTGCTGAAGAAGGCGGGCTACGTCCAGGCCGAGACCGAGAAGTCCGGCGCCCAGCTCTCCGCCACGCAGATCTTCTACAACCCGAACTGGGCGGCCGCGGCGGACGACGTCGCCGAGCTCCTCAACGTCTCCTCGAGCCAGCTCACCGCCTCCTACGAGGTCGCGGGCGTGGAGGTGGCCGTGGGCCAGGACTTCGTCAGCGGAGACAGGATGGACAAGAACTCGTCCCTGCCGGAAGACCTGCAGGGCCAGACGGCCGAGCAGTTCACGTGCCAGGCCACCGCGGACGAGTAACGGAGCCGGGGCGCAACGTGCCTAGTGGTACGTTGGATCACATGCGGCAGGACATGAAGCGACTCGTGCTTATGTGCCGCAGCGGGGCCTGAGCGATCCTTTGACGGCCGACCACCCGCTGCGGAGCTCCGTGGTGCCGGCCCACAGTCACAGATCGAAAGGCCCCCTCCCGTGAAGAATGTGCAACGCCCCTCCGGCATGCCGGTTCACAAGTACACCCCGTACCACCAGAACTTCCCGTTCGACATGTCCGACCGCACGTGGCCGGACAAGGTGGCCACCACGGCCCCGCGCTGGTGCGCCGTGGACCTGCGCGACGGCAACCAGGCACTGATCGACCCCATGAACTCCGAGCGCAAGCTGCAGATGTTCCAGCTGCTCGTGCGCATGGGCTACAAGGAGATCGAGGTGGGCTTCCCCTCGGCCTCGCAGACGGACTTCGACTTCGTGCGCACCCTGATCGAGGGCGACCACATCCCGGAGGACGTCTCCATCCAGGTGCTGACGCAGTCCCGCGAGCACCTGATCGAGCGCACGTACGACGCCATCGACGGCGCCCCCCACGCGATCGTGCACCTGTACAACTCCACGTCCACGCTGCAGCGGCGCGTGGTGTTCAAGCAGGACATGGACGGCATCGTGGACATTGCCCTCACGGGAGCCCGGCTGTGCCGCAAGTACGAGGAGCAGCTCAAGCACACCGCCGTCACGTACGAGTACTCGCCGGAGTCCTACACGGGCACCGAGCTGGAGTTCGCCGCCCGGATCTGCAACGAGGTGGCGGAGACCTTCGAGATCGGCGACGGCCGCAAGATGATCATCAACCTGCCGGCCACGGTGGAGATGGCCACCCCGAACGTCTACGCGGACTCGATCGAGTGGATGGGCCGGCACCTGTACCAGCGGGAGGACATCATCCTCTCCCTGCACCCCCACAACGACCGCGGCACCGGTGTGGCCGCCGCCGAGCTGGGCTACCTGGCCGGAGCGGACCGCATCGAGGGGTGCCTGTTCGGCAACGGCGAGCGCACGGGCAACGTGGACCTGGTGACCCTGGGCCTGAACCTGCTGACGCAGGGTGTGGACCCGCAGATCGACTTCTCGGACATCGAGGAGATCCGCCGCACCGTGGAGCACTGCAACCAGCTGCCCGTCCCGGAGCGCAGCCCCTACGGCGGTGACCTGGTCTTCACCGCGTTCTCCGGTTCGCACCAGGACGCGATCAAGAAGGGCTTCGAGTCCATGCAGCAGGACGCCCAGGCGCAGGGCGTGGCCGTGGACGACCTCGAGTGGGCCGTTCCGTACCTGCCCATCGACCCCAAGGACGTCGGCCGCAGCTACGAGGCCGTGATCCGCGTGAACTCGCAGTCCGGCAAGGGTGGCGTGGCCTACCTGCTCAAGAGCGAGTACGGGATCGACCTGCCGCGCCGCGCGCAGATCGAGTTTTCCGGTGTGGTGCAGAAGTTCACGGAGACCTCCGGCTCGGAGGTCACGGCCCAGCAGCTGTGGAAGATCTTCTCGGACGAGTACCTGCCCGCCAAGGTGGATGGTGATGGGACCTGGGGCCACTACCGGATCACCTCCATCTCCACCCACGCGGAGGACGAGGGCAACACCGTGCTGGAGATCGGCCTGGACGTCGGTGGCGAGCACCGTGAGCGCAGCGCCCACGGCACCGGCCCGATCGACGCCCTGATCAACCTGTTCAACGACGAGGGCGTGGACGTCCGGCTGCTCGACTACACCGAGCACACCCTCTCGGCCTCGGCCAACGCGCAGGCCGCGAGCTACGTGGAGCTGGCCGTGGGCGACCGTGTGCTGTGGGGCGCCGGGATGGACAACAACACCACGCGCGCCTCGCTGAAGGCCGTGATCTCCGGGGTGAACCGCGCCGTGCGGGACGCCCAGCTGGCGGAGCAGGCCTGATCACCCATCCGTGACCGTGCGGGACCCCGGCCCTGGATGGCCGGGGTCCCGTTCGCCATCCGCCGGGACCGCGGCGTCGTCGTGTCCGAACGGGGTGGCACAATGACGCCGTGGCCCGTTCAACCTTCGCTTCGCGTTCCTACAGCGACGACGCCGTGGTGCTGCGCACGTACAAGCTGGGCGAGGCGGACCGGATCGTGATCCTGTTGACGGCGGAGAACGGGCAGGTGCGGGCCGTGGCCAAGGGGGTTCGTCGCACCACCTCGCGCTTCGGCGCCAGACTCGAGCCCTTCAACGTGGCGCGGGTGCAGCTCGTGCACGGCCGCACGCTGGACATCGTCTCCCAGGCCGTGGGTGTGCGGTCCTACGGTGAGCGCATCGTGGCCGACTACGAGCGCTACACGGCCGCGGCCGCCATGGCGGAGACCGCCGAGAAGCTGACCGCGGACGACTACGACACCGCTGCTCAGCACTACCGGCTGCTCACGGGTGCGCTGTCCGCGGTGGCGCGCGGGCTGCACTCTCCGGGGCGAATCCTGGACTCCTACCTCCTGCGCGCCGTGTCCCTCGCAGGCTGGTCCCCGAGCTTCGTGGACTGTGCCCGGTGCGGGGCGCCGGGGCCGCACGGTTCGTTCTCCGCCGCTCTCGGCGGGGCCGTGTGCCCGCAGTGCCGGCCCCCGGGGGCTGCGGCGCCCAGCCCCGCGACTTTCGTGCTGCTGGACGGTCTGCTGCGGGGGGACTGGCCCGTGGTCGACGCCGCAGACCCGCGCACCGCGCGTGCGGCCGCCGGCCTGGTGGCCGCGTACGTGCAGTGGCACATGGAGCGCACGGTGAAGGCCCTCGCGCTCGTGGAGCGCAGCGAGGCCTGAGCTCGGCACTCAAGGGTTACGCGGACGTCTGAGCCCGGCACGGCGGCGGGGAGGCATGAGCCGTGCACTGCCTGGTACGGCCGCGCCGGGGCTCGAGCCCGGCCCGGCACGGCCGCGCGGAGCCGGCCGTGGAGGTCCTAGGGTGGACACGACACCGCACTCCCGCTGAGAGGACTCCCGCGTGAACCGTTTCTCCCCGCCACCCCCGCACCCCAGCGGCGCCACCGCGCCCCACCTGGAGCCGGCCGTGCTGCCGCAGCACGTGGCCCTCGTGATGGACGGCAACGGGAGGTGGGCCAACGAGCGCGGGCTGCCCCGCACCGAGGGGCACCGCGCGGGGGAGCGCGCGCTCATGGACGTGGTGGCCGGTGCGATCGAGCTGGGGATCCCGTACGCCTCCGCGTACGCGTTCTCCACGGAGAACTGGAAGCGTTCGCCGGCGGAGGTCGCGTTCCTCATGAACTTCACCGGGGACGTCATGGCGCGCCAGCTGCCCACGTTCCAGGAGTGGGGGATCAGGGTCCGGTGGGCCGGGCGTCGGCCCCGGCTGTGGGGATCGGTCATCAAGCGGTTGGAGACCGCGGAGCGCGAGACGCAGGACAACGACGTCATCACCCTGACCATGTGCGTGAACTACGGCGGACGGGCCGAGATCGCAGACGCCGCGGCCGCGATGGCCCGTGACGCCGCAGAGGGGCGGCTCAAACCGGGGTCCATCACCGAGGCGACCGTCCAGCGCTACCTGGACGAGCCGCAGCTGCCGGACGTGGACATGTTCCTGCGCTCCTCCGGGGAGCAGCGGCTGTCCAACTTCATGCTGTGGCAGTCCGCCTACGCAGAGATGGTGTTCCTGGACGTCCTGTGGCCGGACATGGACCGGCGGGTGCTGTGGCGCGCCGTGGCGGACTACGTGAACCGCGACCGCCGCTACGGCGGAGCGGTGGACCGAGCACCGGGTGCGGAGGAGGGGGAGTAGCCCGCCCCCCCCCAGGGAGGAACCTTGTATGGAAACTCGAACATTATAGAGTGACTTTCACTGGAAACTTGAAGTACATGCAGGCTGTCCTCCTCGCTCAGAGGTCGCCTTGCCGCCCGGGGGAGAGCGGCGCGCAGGCGCCCGTGTGGAAAACTGCTCCCATGCGCGTGTATCCCACCTTCTTCAGAGTCGCCTTCTCCTGGATGGACCCCGAGCTCGCCCACACGCTGGGCTTCGCCGGGATCAAGCTCGCCCACCGCTGCGGTCTCGGCCGCGTGCTGAGCCGGCTCACGGCCCCGGCCCCCGGCAGCGAGGTGCAGGTCATGGGCCTCACGTTCCCGTCGCCCTTCGGACTGGCCGCGGGCTTCGACAAGGGAGCCACGGGAACCCACGCGCTCACGGACCTGGGCTTCGGCCACGTGGAGATCGGCACGGTCACCGGTCAGGGGCAGCCCGGCAATCCGCGTCCGCGGCTGTTCCGGCTCGTGGCGGACCGGGCCGTCGTCAACCGCATGGGATTCAACAACGACGGCGCACAGGCCGTGGCACCCCGGGTCGTCTCGGCGCTGCAGAGCCTCGCCGAGCGGGCGCTGCGCACGGGCAGGCCGCGCCCGGTGGTCGGCGTGAACATTGGCAAGACCAAGGCCGTGGGGCTGGAGGACGCCGCGGAGGACTACGTCCACAGCACGCGCGTCCTCGCGCCCTACGCGGACTACCTCGTGGTCAACGTGTCCTCGCCCAACACGCCCGGGCTGCGGCAGCTGCAGGAGCTCGACGCGCTGCGGCCGCTGCTGGGGGCCGTGCGCGAGGAGGCTGACCGTGTGGCCCCTCGCCGGGTGCCGCTGCTCGTGAAGATCGCGCCGGACCTCGCGGACGAGGACGTCCTCGCGGTGGCGGACCTCGCCCTGGACCTGGGACTGGACGGCATCGTCGCCACCAACACGACGATCGCGCGGGAGGGTCTGGGACTGCGGACCCCCGCGGAGGAGGTGGCCGCGGACGGCGCGGGTGGCCTCTCGGGCGCCCCGCTGCGTCGTCGTTCCCTCGAGGTGCTGCGGCTGCTGCGCGAGCACGCGGGTGACCGCCTCGTCCTCGTGTCCGTGGGTGGGGTGACCACGGCCCAGGACGTCCAGGAGCGTCTGGACGCCGGCGCCTCACTCGTCCAGGGGTACACGGCGTTCCTCTACGAGGGGCCGTTCTGGGCGGCGCGGATCAACCGCGGCCTGGCGAAGGGGGCGCGCCGGGGTCGCTGAGGTCCCCGTCTCCCGTCGTGACGAAGGGCCGGTCCACCGCTGGGTGGACCGGCCCTTCGTCGTGGCAGATGGCGGGCGCAACGGCCCGTGGTGGATCAGGCGGGGCGCTCACCGCGACGCACCTGCGGCTTGGGCAGACGCAGCCGACGGATGGTGAAGGTGCGCATGGCCGCGTACCAGCGGGTGCCACGCTGCACGGTGCCGAACTTGCGGCGCATGGCCGAGTGCATGCGCGTGGTCGTGATGACCGCGTCGAGCACGCACAGCACGACGTACCCGTAGACCACGTAGATCAGGGTCAGCGCGGCGGACTGCACCGGCAGGAACATCACCACGAAGATGAGCAGCAGCACGATCAGCACGTACTCGCCGATGTTGAACCGGGAGTCCACCCAGTCGCGCGCGAAACGGCGCTGGGGCCCGGCGTCGCGCGGACCCAGGTAGCGCTCGTCGCCCGCGGCCATGCCGGCCTGGGCCTGCGCGCGGCGCTCCCGCTCGAGCTGCTTTGACTCCTCCTTGGCGGCCTTGCGGTCCTCCGGGATCAGGGGGCGACGGCGCGCGGCCTCCTGCTCCCTGCGGGTGGGAGTGGGCCGACCCTTCTTCCCGCCGGTGGCGGCGCTCTGCGCACCCCGGTCGGAGGAGTCGGTGGAGTCCTTCACGGCCGTGGCGCGCACGGCGGTGGAACCCGAGGATTGATCTGCCTTCTTGCGTCCAAACACCCGACTAGCCTAACGGAGCGCGGCGGCCTCCCCGCCCGCGTGACCTGCCGACGTCCAGGACTCCCGTCTACGCTGGAGCCATGAGCACAGACTTCACCCGCCCCAGTTCCGAGACGGTGGACGCGCTGCGTCGCCGCGTGGTCGATTCGCGAGCCGAGCTGCTCGCGGACCTCAGCGCCCTCGTGGCCATCCCGGGCATCGCCTGGGACTCCTTCGGCGCCGAGGACCTCGACCGCAGCGCGGACGCCGTCGCCGGTCTGCTGCGCGAGCTGCCCTTCGAGGACGTCGAGGTGCTGCGGGTCCCCACCTCCCCGGACGAGAAGCCGGGCCACCCCGCCGTCGTCGCCCGCAAGGCCGCGGCCCCCGGGTTCCCCACGATCCTGCTCTACGCCCACCACGACGTGCAGCCTCCGGGCAGGCGCGAGCTGTGGGAGACCGAGCCCTTCGAGGCCGTCGAGAAGGACGGTCGGCTGTGGGGACGCGGTGCCGCGGACGACAAGGCCGGCGTGATGGCCCACGTGGGTGCGCTGCGCGCGTTCTTCGAGCTGGTGGGCAGCGAGCCCGGGCTCGGGATCTCCGTCTTCGTCGAGGGCGAGGAGGAGGCTGGCTCGCCCGGCTTCGAGGCCTTCCTCGACGCGCACCGCGACAAGCTCGCGGCGGACGTCATCGTGATCGCGGACTCCGCCAACTGGGAGGTCGGGGTGCCCGCGCTGACCACGAGCCTGCGCGGCGTCGTCGGCGGCGTCGTGGAGGTCCAGGTGCTGGACCACGCCGTGCACTCCGGGATGTTCGGCGGCCCGGTGCTGGACGCCCCCACGGTGCTCTCGCGGCTGATCGCCACCCTCCACGACGACGACGGCGCCGTGGCCGTCGAGGGGCTGCTGAGCGAGGACCACACGGACGTTGACTACGACGAGGCCCGCTTCCGCGCGGACGCCGGTGTGCTCGACGGCGTGCAGCTGGCCGGCCGCGGCTCCATCTCCTCCCGGCTGTGGACCCAGCCGGCGCTGTCCGTCACGGGCATCGACGTCACCGAGGTGGACAAGGCGTCCAACACCATCGCCGCGACGGCGCGAGCCAAGCTGAGCCTGCGGATCGCACCCGGCCAGGAACCGAAGGAGGCGGGGGAGGCGCTGCGCAGGCACGTCGAGGACAACGCCCCGTTCGGTGCCCACGTGCGCTTCGAGCTCGAGGAGACCGGGCCAGCATTCCGCGCGGACACGGAGGCCGCTAGCTCGCAGATCGCCCTGTGGGCGTTCGAGCAGGCCTGGGGCCGCCCCGCCGTGACCGCCGGCATGGGAGGCTCCATCCCCTTCACCGCCACCCTCACGCGGGCGTACCCTGAGGCGCAGATCCTGATCACCGGAATCGAGGACCCGGACACCCGCGCCCACAGCGCCAACGAGTCCCTGCACATCGAGGACTTCCTGCACGCCGTCACCGCGGAGGCCCTGGTCCTCGCGGCACTCGCGGAACAGGGCGCGCCGGGAACGGAATGATTCCCCCCGCCCGGACGTTCGAGTTGGCAGAAGGGTCAGACCGCACCCCGGGGTGAGCCCCCGGGTCGTACAGAAAGTGAGCACCATGAGCGTCACGACCGACAACGAGACCACGCAGGACCTGCCCACCCACGAGGTGCTGCTCACCGACAACGCCGCGCAGAAGGTCCGCGACCTCCTCGAGCAGGAGGGCCGCACCGACCTCCGGCTGCGCGTGGCCGTCCAGCCCGGCGGCTGCTCCGGACTGATCTACCAGCTCTACTTCGACGAGCGGGTCCTGGACGGCGACCACGTGCGCGACTTCGGGGGAGTGGAGGTCATCGTGGACAAGATGAGTGTCCCCTACCTCAGCGGTTCCACCGTGGACTTCGAGGACACCATCTCCAAGCAGGGCTTCTCGATCGACAACCCCAACGCGCAGGGCTCCTGCGCGTGCGGCGACTCCTTCCACTGAGTCCCCGCGGGGACACCGCGCAGCAGCGGGGGTGTGCACGGCCCACGGGCCGGGTGCACCCCCGTTCTCCGTGTCCGGGGTGGTTCCGCAGCCGCCGTCGCGCGGCGCAGATCACGACGTCGCGGGCCCCCGCAGAGGCGGGTTCACGGAGCTCCGGGCCCGGATTCCCGGGCGACACGGCGTGCTGACACAGTGTCAGCACATGGAGGGGCTGAGGGGTAAGCTTCCTAGGGAGAACCATTAACGGGCGACGTGTCCTCTCTGCCCTCGCGCAGGGCCGATGCCGAACCCACGTACAGAAGAGGAAGGGCCGTCTGTGAGTTCGCAAACTCGAACCGGCACCCGCCGCGGCCGAGCACTGAAGGTCTCGGCAGTGGCAGTCCTGGCGACGATCTCGCTCACCGCGTGCTCGGAGCAGTCGAAGGTGGGCTTCCTGCCCACCGAACGGGGTACCACCGACAACGCTGACCAGGTCATGGACCTGTGGATCGGTTCCTGGATCGCGGCACTGAGCGTCGGCCTCGTGGTGTGGGGCCTCATGCTCTGGTGCATGGTCGCCTACCGCCGGCGCAAGAACGAGACCGGCTACCCCCGGCAGCTCGCGTACAACGCCCCGCTGGAGATCTTCTACACGATCGTCCCCATTGCGCTGATCGTGAGCCTGTTCTTCTTCTCCTTCCGTGCGCAGACCGCCATCACCGACCGCTTCGACGATCCCGACGTGAAGATCCAGGTCTACGGCAAGCAGTGGGCGTGGGACTTCAACTACCTCGACGAGGACGTCCACTACCAGGGCGTGCAGGCGCACCTCACGGGTGAGCCCGGTGTCGAGGAGACCCTGCCGACCCTCTACCTCCCGGCGGACAGCAAGGTCGAGCTGGAGATCTCCTCCCGCGACGTCATCCACTCGTTCTGGGTCCCGGCCTTCCTCGAGAAGATCGACATGGTCCCTGGCCGCACGAACTACATGAGCTTCACCACCGGCCGCGAGGGAACCTTCGCCGGCAAGTGCGCCGAGCTGTGCGGCGAGTACCACTCCGAGATGCTCTTCAACGTGTCCGTCGTGAGCAAGGACGAGTACAACGCCCAGATCCAGAAGCTGCGCGACGAGGGCAACACGGGGATCATCGGCGACGAGTACAACCGCAACCCGAACCTCAACGCAACGTCCAACAACTAGGGGATAGGCAATGTCTACGCTCGAATACTCGCGGGACGACGCGGCCACGGCCGCACCCCGCGTTGTCCCACGCTCCAAGGGCAAGGTGATCGTCAACTGGCTCACCTCGACCGACCACAAGACCATCGGGTACATGTACCTGATCTCGTCCTTCATCTTCTTCTGCGTGGGCGGCGTCATGGCGCTGCTCATCCGTGCGGAGCTCTTCGAGCCCGGCATGCAGATCCTCGAGACGAAGGACCAGTACAACCAGCTGTTCACGATGCACGGCACGATCATGCTGCTGATGTTCGGCACCCCGCTGTTCATCGGCTTCGCGAACGTGATCGTCCCGCTGCAGCTGGGCGCACCGGACGTCGCCTTCCCGCGACTGAACGCGCTGGCCTTCTGGTTCTTCCTGTTCGGCTCGCTCGTGGCCGTGTCCGGCTTCATGTCCCCGCAGGGCGCCGCGTCCTTCGGCTGGTTCGCCTACGCACCCCTGAACAGCACCACGTTCAGTCCAGGAGTCGGTGGTGACCTCTGGGTCTTCGGCCTGGGCCTGCAGGGCTTCGGCACCATCCTCGGTGGCGTCAACTTCATCACCACCATCGTGTGCATGCGCGCGCCCGGCATGACCATGTGGCGCATGTCCGTGTTCACCTGGACCACGCTGATCACGGCCATCCTCATCATCATGATCTTCCCGCCGCTGGCGTCCGCGCTGTTCGCGCTGGGAATGGACCGCCGCCTGGGTGGTCACATCTTCGATGCCGAGAACGGGGGAGCGATCCTCTGGCAGCACCTCTTCTGGTTCTTCGGACACCCCGAGGTCTACGTGCTGGCGCTGCCGTTCTTCGGCATCGTCTCCGAGATCATCCCCGTGTTCTCCCGGAAGCCGATCTTTGGCTACAAGGGCCTCGTGTTCGCGACCATCGCCATCGCGGCGCTGTCCGTCACCGTGTGGGCACACCACATGTACGTCACGGGTGCTGTGGCACTGGGCTTCTTCTCCTTCATGACGATGATGATCGCGGTGCCCACGGGCGTGAAGTTCTTCAACTGGATCGGCACCATGTGGCAGGGCTCGCTCACCTTCGAGACACCCATCCTGTGGGTGCTGGGCTTCCTCTTCACCTTCCTGTTCGGCGGTCTGACCGGCATCATCCTGGCCACCCCGCCCCTGGACTTCCACGTCTCGGACACCTACTTCGTGGTGGCGCACTTCCACTACGTGATCTTCGGAACCATCGTGTTCGGCATGTTCGCGGGCTTCTACTTCTGGTGGCCCAAGTTCACCGGCAAGATGCTCAACGAGCGCATCGGCAAGATCCACTTCTGGCTGCTGTTCGTCGGCTTCCACATGACCTTCCTCATCCAGCACTGGCTGGGCGTGGACGGCATGCCCCGCCGTTACGCGGACTACCTGCCCGAGGACGGCTTCACCTGGATGAACCAGTTCTCGACCATCGGCTCCATGCTGCTGGGCGTGTCCATGATTCCGTTCTTCTGGAACGTGTACACCACGCACCGCAACGCCAAGAAGGTCGAGGTGGACGATCCCTGGGGCTTCGGCGGCTCTCTCGAGTGGGCGACCTCCTGCCCGCCCCCGCGCCACAACTTCACCTCGCTGCCCCGCATCCGCTCTGAGCGGCCCGCGCTGGACCTCCACCACCCGGAGCTCTCCGCGTTCTCCAGCCAGCAGTACGACGCCGAGATGCCCCTCGTGGGCGGTTCCGGGAGGAACGGACGATGAAAGCAACCATCAAACTGTTCCTCATGCTGGGCGTCTTCTGCCTGGTGGTCGGGTTCATCTACGGATACGTGACCGACTTCCAGGAGCTCGCGGGCTTCCCGGCACTGCTCGCCCTGGCGGCCATGAGCTTCATGCTCGTCATCTACCTCTGGCTCGTGCAGCGCTCCACCGGTGGCAGCCTGCCGGAGGACCGCGAGGACGGCGAGATCGTGGAGATGTCCGGCGACTACGGGGCCTTCTCCCCGTGGAGCTGGTGGCCCCTCCTCCTTGGCATCGGTTGCGCGCTGTTCGTCACCGCGCTGGCCGTCGGCTGGTGGATCATTATCCTGGCCGCTCCGGTGGCCCTGCTGGGCCTCCTGGGCCTGATCTTCGAGCACTCCCGCGGAGACCACGCTCACTGATAGGCCACTGAGCACCTGACTCGCGAGAAGCCCGCCCCGTCCACGGATGGGGCGGGCTTCTTCGTGTCTACACCTGGACGGGGGGGGGGAGGCCACTCTGTGGCGGGGAGAGACGGCTCGGGTCTTGGTCACAGCGTGGACGCACGGGGGTTCGTCGACGGGCACTCGCCCAGGCATGAGGGCCTGCAACGAGCCGGGAAAAGGAGCACTGCAGAGGTCCGCGTCCAGGTGTCGTAGGCGACCGCGTACCAGGCTCTCTGAAGCAGTGCATGACCGCGGGGACGTAGTGGGCTCCTTGATGTGCCCGTGATGGTCGGTGTAGGCGGGGTGCAGGTACCCGGCCCTCGGTAAGGCCACTACCAGCACACCGATCAGCCGCCGGTCGATGCGGGGGGTGCTTCTATGGTTTTCGTCAAGCGGCTAGGGCGACGGCGGGTGGGGTGGGTTCGGTGTAGAAGGTCCCGTCGCGCAGCATGGCGTAGAGCACGTCGGTGCGTCGTCGGGCCAGGGCGATGATGGCTTGGTTGTGGCGTTTGCCCTGGGCGCGTTTGCGGTCGTAGTAGGCCCTGGAGGCTGGGCTGGCGTTGATCGAGGCGAACGCGGAGAGGAACAACGCCCGTTTCAGGGTCTTGTTGCCTCGTCGTGATGGTGACTCACCGCGGATCGATGACCCGGAGCGGCGGGTGACCGGGGCGATGCCGGCGTAGGAGGCCAGGTGGGCGGCGTCCTTGAAGTTCTTGCCCACCACCTCGGTGAGGATCCGTGCTGCTGTCCTGACCCCTACTCCGGGCATGGAGGTCAGGACCTGGGTGAGAGGGTGGGCATCGACCACCGCGAGGATCTCGGCCTCGATCTCCACCCGCTGCGAACACAGTTGGGCCAGCTGTTGGGCCAGGCGCCCGATGATCTTCTCCGCCGCGGTAGTACCGGAGACGGTCACGGTCTGCTCGGCCAGGGCGGTGAAGATCTCCTCGGTGAGCCTCTCGGCCAGGCGGGGTGCGTGTTTCTTCAACAACGCCCGCACGTGCCCTCGCCCCGCGCTTCTCAGTCTGGTGGGTGAGGGGTAGCGGGTGAGCAGGGTGACCACCGCGGTGTGGCCCAGCCGGGGGCCCAGGATGCGCTCCAGGGCGGGGTGTATCTGGGTGAGGAAGCGCCGCAGCCGGTTACGCACCTGGGTGAGCTGTGCGGCCAGGTCGTCATCGAAACCACACAGCATCGCCGGCTCGGCGATGTTCTCCTCTGCCACGGTGATCCCGCGCAGAGTGCGGGGCAGGGTACGGGCGGTGTCGGCGATGATGAACGCGTCACGGGCATCGGTCTTCGCCTGGCCCTCGTGCAGATCCGCGACCCGGCGCATCGTCAACCCGGGTAGGTAGGCCACATCGATGCCGAGGTCCTGGGCTACGGCGATGACCAGGGCCCCGATGGTTTTGGGTTGGTCCACGACCACCAGAACGGCCCCTTGTTCGGCGCGCAGGGTTTGGAGCAGGGCACGGATCTTCGGTTCGGACTGGGGCAGGGTCTTGTCGTGAACGACGGTGCCGACTGCTGTGATCGCGGTGGCGTGGTGTTCGGTTTTCCCGACGTCGATCCCGAGGTAGAGCTGGTGGTCCATCAGGGTCAACTATCTTCATCACGCAGGGACAAGGGGTGAGGTGACCAGCAGGTTCACCCGCCCACATCCACGTGACAAAGCCCCACATGATGGGTCGTGCTTCTATTAGCGGTCCGTGTGAACCAAGACCGGTCCCGGTGACTACACCCCCCCGGATCATCAACGACTGGGGGCAACAATCATGCCGGGACCGGCTGGCTACCTACGCCTACATCCTCCCGGAGGAAGGCGCCACGAAAAAGGTAACGGGGGCAGCGACGGGGGGAGAACACCTGCGTTGCCAGCGGCATGGCGGTTGTCCACGGGATCCCCGCCTGGTATGGCCCGACTTCGCGATGCGCCCGTACAGGTCGACACTGCCGAGTGAGGCCCGCGCCTCGGCGCTGAGGCGGTACTGGATCTGGACCCGACGCCGGCGACGCAGCGCCAACGCGAGTTTGGCGACGTCCACCTTCGCCCTCGGACCGGCCAGCCACGCGCTACTGTCCACCACGATCAAGTCAGCCAAACGCGTCAGGTTCGAAGCCCCGGGCGCCGCGGCCTGAGGGGCGCTGCGGCCTGACGGGCGGCGATCTTGCGCGCTGCCGTCTCATGGATCGCAGTCGGTCCGAGCGAGGCACTCGGCGAGCTCTCCCGTGATCATGTGCTGGCGCGTCTGCAGGAGCAGCAGGAGGTGTGGCAACCTCGGAGCCTTCATGCCGAGTTGCCTTCGACGTTGCCTACCGGCGTCCCGTTCGCGCTGTGGAGCGGCCGACACGAACACGCCGTCCCGAGCACCCCGCGCACGAGCGAACTCGGGTTGTTGACGCCGGCCCGCCGTCTGCAGTTGACGAGACCCTCGCGAGGTGGGTCTTTAAGGGCGTCCACGTCGTGACGGGCCGCACGATAACGTCTTCGGCCGCACATTTGTGGTTACGGACCCGGGCGCCAATTTCATCCATCCTGGCCTCCCCGGTGGGTGGGCTGATCCGCACACCCCCCGGCCGCTTCTTTCTCCCTCGAAGGACCGGCCACGAGCGTCGGCCGGCCCTCCGGCCCGTCTGCCCCCGGTGGGTGGTTTCATCATGAAGGCTGCCCGCATCCGCGAAGCAACGGGGTGGTGGTGATCTGGACAGAGCGAAGGGCCCGTGGAGATCGATGATCTCCACGGGCCCTCTCGAGCTCCATCCGGGTCTGACCGGGGGAGCGGTGCTACTTGTCGAGCTCGCTCTGGTGCGAACCGGCGCCGACACCGACGGGCTCGGCGTCGTGTCCGTGACCGTGCGCGGCCTCGAGCTCGGGCGGCGTCACGGGGGTCACCCGGTCCTCGAAGAACAGGCGGCTGAGACGGCCACGCAGCTTCTCGGTCGAGGTGACCTTGCCCTTGGCGTTCGCGCGGGCGGGCAGGACCGGGCGGTCCTGGAAGTCCACCAGCTTGTACCGCTTGTACTCGTTGAGCGGCTCGTGGACCTCCACGAACTCGCCGTGGGGCAGAGCCTGGATGCGCCCGGACTCGCGGCCGTGGAGCACGATCTCGCGGTCCTTGCGCTGCAGCGAGAGGCAGAACCGGCGGACGATGATGAACGCCAGGATCGGGCCCAGGAAGTACAGCGCGCGCAACCAGTAGATGACGTCGTTCACGGCCATGTGGAAGTGCGTGGCAATGAGGTCACCGCTGGCGGCCATCATCTGCACCGCGTAGAACGTGATGCCTGCGGCACCCACCGCGGTGCGGAACGGCGCGTTGCGGGGGCGGTCCAGGATGTTGTGGACACGGTCATCGCGAGTGACCCATCGCTCGATCCAGGGCCAGGCGAACATGACCACGAACATGCCAGCCATGGGGATCAGCGGCAACAGGATCGCCAGCGGAACCGCGAGGCCGAAGATGCTGACCTCCCAGGAGAACGGCCAGTTGCCGGGCATCAGGCGCAGTCCGCCGTCGGAGAAGCCCATGTACCAGTCAGGCTGCGAACCGGCCTGCACGGGGGAGGGATCGTAGGGACCGTAGTTCCAGATGGCGTTGATCGTCGTGGTGCCCGCAATGGCAGCGAGGATGCCGAAGACGATGAAGAAGAAGCCCCCGGCCTTGGCCGCGTAGATGGGGCCCACGGGGAAACCGACCACGTTGTCCTCAGTGCGGCCGGGGCCGGGGTACTGGGTGTGCTTGTGGACGACCACCATGAAGAGGTGAATCACGATCATCACCAGGATCAGCGCGGGGATGATCAGCACGTGCACGATGTAGAGGCGGCCGATGATCGCGTGACCCGGGAACTCGCCACCGAACATGAACATGGAGATGTAGGTGCCGACGATCGGCATGGACTTGGCGATCGCATCAGCGATGCGCAGGCCGTTGCCGGAGAGGACGTCGTCCGGGAGGGAGTAGCCGGAGAAGCCGGCGACGATCGCGAGGATGAAGAGCACGCAGCCGACGACCCAGTTGAGCTCGCGCGGGCGCCGGAACGCACCGGTGAAGAAGACACGAAGCATGTGCACGGACAGCGCCATGACGAACATCAGCGCGGACCAGTGGTGCAACTGGCGAAGGAAGAGGCCGCCTCGGATATCGAACGAGATGTTCAGCGCTGAGGCGTAGGCCCCGGACATCTCCACGCCCTGCATGGGCACGTAGCTGCCCTTGTACTCCATGGAGGTCATGGTCGGGTCGAACCAGAATGCCAGGAACGTGCCCGAGAGCAGGAGGATGACGAAGCTGTAGAGCGCCACCTCACCGAACATGAAGGTCCAGTGGTCCGGGAAGACCTTGCGGCCGAACTCCTTGACCATGGCGGAGGCACCCACGCGGGTGTCCACGAAGTTGGCAATGCGACCGGTGCCGGTGCTGGGCCGGTACTCGAAGTCTGACGAAGTAGACATTAGTTCCCCTCACCCTGCATTTCCTTGACTGCGAAGTCACGCTGGGAGTATGTCGGTCCCACGGGCTCGTGGAAGTCGCTGCGCGCCACGAGGTAGCCGTCGGAGTCAACGGAGATGGGCAGCTGCGGCAGCGGGCGGGAAGCCGGGCCGAAGATGACCTCGCACTCGTTCACGAGGTCGAAGGTGGACTGGTGGCACGGGCACAGCAGGTGGTGCGTGTGCTGCTCGTACAGAGCGATCGGGCAGCCCACATGGGTGCAGACCTTGGAGTAGGCGAAGATGCCGTCCACGTTCCAGTCCTTGCGCTCCTCCGAAACGTTCACGGTGTCGGGGTCCAAACGCATGAGAAGAACCACGGACTTGGCCTTCTCGTTCAGGTAGCCGTCCTCGTGGCTGAGGCTGTTGAGGCTTTCCGGCACCACGTGGAAGGCGGAGCCGAGGGTGACGTCTGAGGCCTTGATGGGCGTGCCGGACGGGTCGCGCACCAGTCGCACTCCCTCATCCCACATGGAGTGGCGCAGGACCTTGAGGTCCGTGGGGCCGAGATCCTTGAGCAATCCGACGAAGGGGAGGGGCATCAGCACGGCCGCACCGATGAGCGTGTTGCGCAGCAGCGGGCGACGCTTGACCCCGGACTCGTCGTAGATGGTGTTGAGGATGCTCTGTGCTTCGGCGCGATCCTCTTCACTTCGGATGTCGTGGCGCATCTCGACGATCTCGTGATCCGGCATGAGCGTGCGGGCCCAGTGGACCACGCCGATGCCGATGCCGAACATGCCGAGTGCGATGCCAAGACCGAGCAACGTGTTCTGAAGACGCAGCTGGCTCGTGGGCTCGGTGTTCACCGCGTCGTACAGGGGGCCGTCCACGCGGATGCCGAAGTACGCCACGAAGAACAGGACGGACCCGACCATGGAGAGCAGGAACAGCAGGACCACCTGGTGCTCTGCCCGCTTGGCAGCTTTGGGATCTACGTCGGTCACGCGGGGGCGGTGCGGTGGAAGCCCCGGATTGGGGAACTGGTCCTGCTCCGCTCCGTCCGAGGTGACAACCGCCCCGCTCTTGTGGGGAGTGCCGTCACGATGGTCGCCCATGTGGTCCCTCATTCTTCTCTTGGTGCTGTGAATAGTGTCTAAAGTGCCGACGGGTGACCGCCGGCGAGTGCTCTCAGGCGGAGCGGGAGGTCAGCCACACGGTGAAGCCAATGACGATCACCAGGCCGACGGTCCAGATGAAAAGGCCCTCGGAGACCGGGCCGAGTGAGCCCAGGCTGAACCCACCGACGGTGGTGTTGTTGTCGAGGGTCTTCAGGTACGTGATGACGTCCCGCTTCTCTTCCGGCGTGATGTTGGCGTCGTTGAAGACCGGCATGTTCTGCGGGCCTGTCTGCATGGCCTCGTAGATGTGCTTCTCGCTCACGCCCATGAGGGACGGGGCGAACTTGCCGCGGGTCAGGGCGCCGCCCTGGCCGGCCGCGTTGTGGCACATGGCGCAGTTGGCGAGGAAGACCTGGGCACCGTTGGCGGAGTTGCCCTCGGAGATGTCGAGGTCCTCATCCGCGGGAACACTGGGGCCGGCGCCGAGGGAGGCGACGTACGCGGCGAGCTGGCTGGTCTGCTCCTCGTTGAACTGCTGGGGCTTGACCTGCGCCTGGGGACCCTGCATCTGCATGGGCATGCGGCCGGTGCCGACCTGGAAGTCCACAGCGGAAGCACCCACGCCGATCAGGGAGGGACCGGAGCTGGTGCCCTCGGCCTTCATGCCGTGGCAGGTGGAGCAGTTGGCCATGAACAGCTTCTGCCCCTCCTCGATGTCCTGAGCCGAGTAGGTGGTGGTCTCGGCCTTCGCTTCGTTGGTGGTTGTGGCAACTGCGTAGAGTCCACCGGTCAGAAGCAAAGCCATGACCAACAGCGCGAGGGCTGCCATGGGATGGCGGCGCTTTTGTGAGAGTGCCTTCACGTCAAACGTTCCTTTTACTCGGTTCTGAGACTTGGATGGGTGAGGTCCTGCGGCTGGCTACTTGATGAAGTAGACCAGCAGGAACAGGACGATCCAGACCACGTCGACGAAGTGCCAGTAGTACGACACCACAATGGCCGAGGTGGCCTCGTAGTGACCGAAGCGCTTGGCAACGAAGGCGCGTCCGATGATGAAGAGGAATGCGATCAGACCGCCGGTCACGTGCAGGGCGTGGAACCCGGTGGTGATGTAGAACGCAGAACCGTACGCGTCGGCGGAGATCGAGACGCCCTCCGAGACCAGGGAGGCGTACTCGTAGACCTGCACGGAAACGAAGACCGCGCCCATGAGGAAAGTGAGGGCGAACCACTCGGTCAGTCCCCACTTGTTGAGCTGGAGCAGTCCGCCGGTGCGGCGGGGCTGCAGCCGTTCGGCCGCGAAGACGCCGAACTGGCAGGTCACCGAGCTCAGCACGAGGACGATGGTGTTCACCGTGGCCATGGGCACGTTGAGCACTTCGGTGTTCTCGTGCCACACCTCCGGGGAGGTGGCGCGCAGGGTGAAGTACATGGCGAAGAGGCCGGCGAAGAACATCACCTCGGAGGACAACCACACGATGGTGCCCACGGAGGTGAGGTTGGGGCGAGTGATGCTCGCCGTCACCGGTTTGGCTGGGGTATGAGTCGCAGTTGTCACAGAGACATTATGTCGCCAAAACTCTCGGCGAACCAACCACCACCGCGTTGGGCGTGGACCGTGTCGCGGCTCGGGTGCGTGATCCGGGTCGCAGAACGGGTGCCCACGAGCCGGCGCGGCCGCGGTGCCGTCGCGCCCGGGGGAGTGCGGCATCCCGGTATCCACGGGCTCCACGGCGGACGGTAGAGTCGGCCCCGTGACTACCTCCAACGATGCGCGGACCCCCTACCAGTGGTCAGATCTGCTGGCCTCCCTGACCCAGGGCGAGGACCTCTCCCGGGAGCAGTCCTACTGGGCCATGGACGAGATCATGTCCGGTGAGGTCCAGGACGCCGTGATCGCAGGGTTCCTGATGGCGCTGCGGACCAAGGGCGAGAGTGTCGGCGAGCTCAACGGGCTCGCGGACGCGATGGTCGGCCACGCGCGCCGCATCTCGGTGCCCGGCCCGGCCCTGGACATCGTGGGCACCGGGGGAGACCGCCTCTCGAGCGTGAACATCTCCACCATGTCCGCCCTGGTCTGCGCGGGCGCAGGGGTGCGCGTGGTCAAGCACGGCAACCGGGCGTCGTCGTCGAAATCGGGCTCCGCGGACGTCCTCGAGGCCCTCGGTGTCCAGCTGGACATGCCCGTGGACCGGGTGCAGCGCGCGGCGTCCGAGGTGGGCATCACCTTCCTCTTCGCGCAGACGTTCCACCCGTCCATGCGCTACGCGGCGGCCGCTCGCAAGGCGCTCGGCGTGCCCACGGCGTTCAACTTCCTCGGCCCCATCACCAATCCGGCTCGCGTGGAGGCGTCTGCGATCGGCGTGGCAGACCGTGCCTTGGCGCCGCTCATGGCCGGGGTCTTCCGCAACCGGGGTGACCGCGCGCTGGTCTTCCGTGGCGGCGACGGACTCGACGAGCTCACGGTCACGGCACCCTCGGCCGTGTGGGAGGTCAGGAACGGCGAGATCACCGAGCACACGGTGGAACCGCTCGATCTCGGCATGCCGCGCGCGACCATCGAGGACCTGCGGGGTCACGAGGCGGCCTACAACGCAGGGGTGGTGCGGGACGTGCTCGACGGCGCCCCGGGCCATGTCCGCAACGCGGTCCTCCTCAACGCGGCGGCGGGCCTCGTGGCGGTGGACGAGCCTGCCGACGGCCCGTTCGAGGACCGGTTCGCAGCCGCGCTCGGGCGCGCCGCGGAGGCGGTCGACTCCGGTGCCGCGCGTGACGTCCTCTCCCGCTGGGTGGCCTTCTCGGCGCGGTGACGCCGTCGTGCGACGGTGAGTGCCCTGTCTTCGCACACCCCCTGCTGATGCCCCGCCCTATTAATAGGGGCCGGGTCCTGCGACGACGACGCCGCCCGCCCCGGTTTCCGGGACGGGCGGCGCTTTTCGTACGTGCGTGTCAGTCGTCGATGCCCAGCGAGAACGCCGCGTCGAGGTCGTGGGTGCTGTAGGTGCGGAACGCGATGTTAGTGCTCGTGGAGACCACGCCGTCCACCTTGGAGAGCTCGTCCGCGATCACGTCGGCCAGTCGTTCGTGCTGCTGGACGCGCACCATGGCAATCAGGTCCCACTCGCCGGTCACGGAGTAGACCTCGGTGACGCCGCGGATGTCAGAGACCTCCTGGGCGACCTCCGGAATCCGGTCCGAGCTGGTCTTGATCAGAACGATGGCGGTGAACATGGGCGTTCCTTTCCGAGGCGTTGCCCCCGTCTGGTGGCGGGGACGGATTTGACCGTGTCGGCCGGTTCTGGCGTGGCTCAGCGGCCACGGGCGCGGCCGACGGCGCGCACCACGAGCCGGTAGCCGAGCAGGAAGATCCCGAGCACCACCAGGCTGACGATCACGAAGGACACGGCAGTTCCCTGGCCTGTGACGGCCCGCAGCAGCATTCCCACGACCTCCGCGGAGAGCCAGACGAGGACGCCGGTGGGCCAGAGGGCGGCGGGGGAGCGGGATCCCCGGGACACTGCCCAGCCGATCAGGGCACCCACCAGGAACGGCCAGGCCGTGGTGAAGGCCCCGGCGAGGTCCTCCCCGTGGCTGAGACGGCCGATGCCGGCGAAGACCAGGACGAGGACGAGGTCTGCGACGAGGAAGAGCGGCCATCGCACCGGGGAGTGGACGGTGCCGCGGGGTTCGCCGTTGCTGCCCACCGATCCTGACGACATCGCCAGCCCGGGGGAGTCCGGGTGCTGCGGAGGGGTCGGGGCAGGTGTGTCTGATGATGCGGAACTCATGCACTCGATCGTAGCGTGCGAATATTTCTAGAGTTGGCCCTGAATGTTGAAACATATCGCTTGAGTCTCACCTCAATGTTAATACTTTGGGCGGGCCCTCGATGCGGAGGTGGTCGGTCTCAGCCCTCGAGTGCTCGCAGTTCAACTCGCTGACCGCAGGCCGCGGAGGCCTGTGCGGCGCGGTCCAGGGCTGCGGCGTCGTTCGGGGCCTCGATGATCCAGAAGCCTCCGAGTGCGGCGGCCGAAACGGAGAACGGCCCGGGGGAGACGCGGGGAGTGGAAGCGGCCGCGCCCACTGCGTCCACGGTGTGGGCGAGATCCGGGGGCGTGAGGGACCCTGCGAAGAGGAGCTGTCCCGCTGCCTGGAGGTCCTCGTTGAAGCGAGTGACCGCGGCCACGGCCTCGTTCATCTCTTCCTGCGTGGCGTAGACCGTGCCCGAGCTCTGTGCGTCCGGCTGATGGAAGACGGAGATCATGAACTGCGCCATGGTGGGTCCTTTCGGAGCGAGGGACATCCCGCGTGAGATGTGTGCCACCCCATCTCACCAGATCAGCGAAGGCGGGGCCAGGGTGCTCGTTGTGTACCAGTCGTTGTTCGCGGGATGCGAGCCGTGAGCGAGAGAGCTCGTGACGAGGTGGAAACTGCCACGCGGTAGTGGCGCAGTCGAGCATCCACATGGCGGACGATGAGCTGGGTTCGCGGGCTCGGACGTCGTCGTGCCCGGGTGCCGCGGTCAGCGCAGAGACGGTCAGCTCTGCGACGTCTTGAGACGTCCGGGGTCTGGGGTGACCGGCGACCTCGGGAACAGCTTGTGCCGCGGGCGGAACAGGCACTGTCTGTTCTGTGCGAAAACAACCATCACGCCGCACACCGCTATGTCCGATAATGTACATTATGTAAAGTAAAGCCGGGAGACGGCCGAGAGGGGCTCTCCCCACCGCCTCTCCGACCTCGGTCCCGGCCTTCGGTCCCGCAGCCCCACTCCCTTCGCCGCACACTGCGTCGTTCCCCTCTCGCTGGCCACCTCGCCCCCGCGCACCTCCTGTGCCCGGTCATCGGTCATCGGCTACCGCTCACCATTACGCCACCCTTCCAGCCACGGTGCTCCCGCTCCCGCCGCTCCTGCCCGGCACGAAAGAACCCGCCCACCACGGGACTCTCGTCCTGTGGTGGGCGGGCACTGCGTCGTCGCCGGGCTGTCAGGCCGTGGCGCCGGGCTCCGTCGCGGAGGTCTGGCGTGCGGCGTCGCCGTAGTGCACAGGCTCCCCCTGCTGGGACACCGCGGACTGCTGGCGCGTGGCGCTGTGCTGCGCCTCGTGGTGCGGGCGGTGCTCGCGGTGGTGAACGGGCTCCTCCGGCTCGTCCTTGCCGGTGAGGGCGGACTCGTTCTTGTGGTGGCCCAGGATGGTGAGGACCACGCCCAGGGTGACCCAGCCGATCAGGGCCCAGATCTGCCCGGCGATGTTCGCCTCCGGGAAGTAGGACAGGTCGCGCAGCAGCGTGCCGGACAGGCCGGGAACGAGCCACTGGCCGATCTCACCGAACGGCGCCAGGATGAACTCCTTGGGCGACTGCAGTGCGGAGATCGGGTTGCCGATGAACATGGTCAGCACCGCACCGATGGCCAGGCCCGCGCGTCCGATCAGCGAGCTCAGGCCCACGATCACGGATGCGGTGGCCGCGATTCCCAGGCCCACGGCCGCCCAGTTGGCGAAGAAGTTGGCGATCAGGAACCCGAACAGTCCCTGCAGGATGATGGTCAGCATGAGGCCGCCCAGCACGCCGTAGAGAGCGATCGCGAGCAGGTGCTTGCGCACGCCGGTGACGAGGGTGGAGATCAGCACGCCGCCGATCATGCCGCCCATGGTGAGGGGCAGGCCGGCGATGGCGAGCCCGCTCCCCCGCGGGTCGTCCTCGGAGAGGGGCACCACGTCCGTCGTCTTGACGGTGGGCGGGGTGCCCGCCTGCTGACCGGAGCCCTGCTGGCCCTGGAGAGCGGCGAGCCCGCTGGGGCCCTGGCCCAGGGCGGAGGTGATCTTCTGCAGGGCCTGCGTGGTCTTCTCGATGACCTGCTGGTCGATCCCCCGCTGCATGGTGGTGCCGATGCCCGTGAGCATCTGGGACGCGACGGGGCTGGCGGCGCTGGCCGTCAGGATCTCGGGCTGGCTGCCCAGGACGATGCCGCCGTAGACCTCACGGGTCTTGATGCCGTTGACGATGTCCTCGCGGTTCGCCACCGGGTGCAGCTCGAGCATGTTGTCCGGCATCTTGTCGGTGATCGTGTCGATCTGCTCCTGGGTGCCGATCACCGCGACCGGCAGATTCTCGGTCTTCGACGTGGCCGTGGGCCATGCGAACGCGAGCAGGACGATCGACACGGCGACCGTGGCGATCAGTGCGGCACGGACGCTCTTGGTCCATGCGGGCCTCTGGCGGGGCTCCGGGGTCTTGACGTGCGACACAGCGCACTCCTTCCACAAAGAATGTTTGTTCTTGAAGAGTGTGTCCCCCGTCGGGTAACGTGTCAAGAACGATCATTCGTTTTTGGAGGAACACGTGCCGAAGGTCACCGAAGAGCACCGGGAACAGATGCGCCGCAGGATCCAGGAGGCCGCGCTGACGTGCATCGGCCGCAAGGGGTTCTCCGCGGTCTCGATGGCGGACATCATTGCGGAGTCCGGGCTCTCCGCCGGCGCCGTGTACGTCTACTACAAGGGCAAGGACGAGCTCTTCCTCGACGCGAGCCGCGGTGTGATGCGCGACCGCCTGGGCATGCTCGGCCGCCTGCGGGAGCAGCGCCCCCTCCTGCACCCCGCGCGCGCCCTGGCCTTCGTCGTCCAGGACATCCCGGAGCGGGGCACCTTCCCGGGACTTCCCGTGCAGGTGTGGGGCGAGGCCGTGCGCCGCCCCGAGATGCAGGGCGTGGCACTGAAGATCCTCGCGGAGGCACGCTCGCACCTGGGCAGCTACCTCACCGACTGGCTGGTCACCGAGCGGGGCCTCGGGGACGACGACGCCGCGCTGCTGGCCGAGCGCCTCGCCCCCGCCTTCATCGGCATCGTCCAGGGCTACATGGTGCAGGTGAGCCTCTCCCCCGATCCCGACCGGACCCACGAGAACTACGTGGCGGCCGTGGAGGCACTGCTCAGCGGTGTTCTGTCCCCGGCGTCGTCGCCCCGGGGCGAACCGGCGCCGTCAGCTCAGAGCACCGAGCGGTAGACCTCCAGGGTCTGCTCCGCGATGGACTCCCACGCGAAGTGCTCCTCCACGCGGCGTCGCCCGGCCTGGCCCATGCGGCGGGCGCGCTCAGGATCGGTCACGACCTCGGTCAGGGCCGCGGCGAAGTCGTCCACGAACTTCTGGGGGTCCAGGGGCGTGCCGGTGCCGTCCGTGACCTGGTCGATGGGGACGAGGCGTCCTGTCTCGCCGTCGACGACGACCTCGGGGATGCCGCCGGTGGCAGAGGCGACGACGGCTGCGCCGCAGGCCATGGCCTCGAGGTTGACGATGCCGAGGGGTTCGTAGATGGAGGGGCACGCGAAGGCGGTGGCGTGGGAGAGGATCTGGATGACCTCGCGGCGGGGAAGCATCTTCTCAACGAGGACCACGCCGTCCCGTTCGGTCTTGAGCTGGTCGATGAGGGCGTTGACCTCGGCGGCGAGCTCGGGGGTGTCCGCAGCACCGGCGCACAGCACGAGCTGGACCTCGGGGGGCAGCTGGAGGGCGGCGCGCAGCAGGTAGGGCACACCCTTCTGGCGGGTCACGCGACCCACGAAGACCACCGAGGGACGGGCGGGGTCGATCCCGTACTCCTCGAGGACGTCCGTGTCCTGGTCCTGGTGCCACTGGGAGACGTCGATGCCGTTGTGGACGGTGCGCACGCGCTCAGGGTCCACGTTGGGGTAGGAGCGCAGGATGTCCTGGCGCATTCCCTCGGACACGGCGATGATCGCGGCGGCGGCCTCGTAGGAGGTCTTCTCCGCGAAGGAGGAGATCCGGTACCCGCCGCCGAGCTGCTCGGCCTTCCAGGGGCGAAGGGGCTCCAGGGAGTGGGCGGAGAGCACGTGGGGGATGTCGTACATGAGGGAGGAGAGGTGTCCGCCCATGTTGGCGTACCAGGTGTGGGAGTGGACGAGGTCCGCGCCCTCGACGTCCTGGATCATGGTGAGGTCCACGCCGAGGGTCTGGACGGCGGCGTTGGCGGCGACCAGTTCGGTGGGAACGGGGTAGGCCGTGACGTGGGCGCCGTGGAAGTCGGGTTCGCGGGGCTCGCCGAAGCAGCGGACGTTGAGGTCCACGAGCGGTGCGAGCACGCGGGAGAGCTCGGCCACGTGCACCCCCGCTCCCCCGTAGATGGCCGGCGGAAATTCTTTGCTCAGGATGTCTACTCGCACAGTGTGAGCGTACTGCACATCACACGGGCTCCACGGGCGACGGGAGCCGCGCGGCGAGCGCAACACGTCGGCAACACTTGGGTCGGCGTGGTGGCGCGGTGCTCCGGGTGGGAGACAATGGCGGGAACGACCAGTCAATGTCGACGCCGCGTCGTGGTCCTTGGGGCCCTGACCCGCTCGGGAAGTGAGAGGTACTAATGTCACGACACAAGAAGGTCCTTGCCATCGTCTTGGCGGGCGGTGAGGGCAAGCGTCTGATGCCGCTGACCGAGGACCGGGCGAAGCCCGCGGTGCCGTTTGCGGGTGGCTACCGTCTGATCGATTTCGCTCTGTCCAACCTGGTGAACTCCGGGTACCTGCAGATCGTGGTGCTGACGCAGTACAAGTCGCATTCGCTGGACCGTCACCTGTCCGAGACGTGGCGGCTTTCCACGCAGCTGGGCAACTACGTGACGTCCGTGCCGGCGCAGCAGCGCCGCGGCAAGGATTGGTTCCTGGGTTCGGCGAACGCGATCTACCAGTCCATGAACCTGATCGACGATGCGGATCCGGACATCGTGGTGGTGGTGGGTGCGGACCACGTGTACCGGATGGACTTCTCGGACATGGTGCGCAAGCACGTGGAGTCCGGGGCGAAGGCCACGGTGGCCGCGGTGCGTCAGCCCATGGAGATGGTGAAGTCCTTCGGTGTGATTGAGACGGACGAGCAGGATCCCACGCGGATCGCGCGGTTCGTGGAGAAGCCGGACACGACGACGCCGCTTGCGGACGATCCGAACTCGTTCCTCGCGTCCATGGGCAACTACGTCTTCGACCGGGATGCCCTCGTGGAGGCGCTGCGCACCGACAACCGCAAGGCGGACACCCACCACGACATGGGCGGGGACATCATGCCGTACTTCTCTGAGCGCGGTGAGGCGCGGGTCTACGACTTCACGCACAACGACGTCCCGGGCTCCACGGAGCGCGACCGCCAGTACTGGCGGGACGTGGGCACATTGGACTCGTACTACGACTCGCACATGGACCTGATCCGGCCGCTGCCGGTGTTCAACCTGTACAACTACGACTGGCCCATCTACACGCACCAGATCATGGCCCCGCCGGCCAGGACGGTGCGCGGGCCCAATGGCCAGGCGGGTGTGGCGTTCGATTCCATCGTCTCCCCCGGTGTGCTGATCACTGGCGGCCACGTGGGCTCCTCGGTGCTGTCCCCCAAGGTGAAGGTGGGGCACGACGCCCGGGTCACGGAGTCGGTGCTGATGCAGAACGTGCAGGTCGGTGCCGGCGCCACGGTGCACCGCTGCATCCTGGACAAGAACGTGGTGGTTCCTCCGGGGACCACGGTGGGCCTGGACCGCGAGCATGACCTCGCGCGCGGCCTCACGGTCACGGACTCGGGTCTGACGATCGCTCCGAAGAACTACCGCTTCGAGAGCTGAGCGCCCGCTCCCGAGTCGCCCGCGCCCCGTCACGGATTCGCGTCCGTGGCGGGGCGTTCGCGTGCGCCGGCGGTGCCGGTGCGCCCGCCCGGCTCACCGATGGCCCCGAGCCGGTCTCCCCCACGGAGCCCGGAACGGGCGGCACCCGGCGGCAGCACCCAGCTGGGGGGCCGGGAGGGGGGCGGCGCCGACGCGGGGCGCGCGGCGGCGTCGTGGGATGCGGGTCACGCGTGTGTGGTGGTGCCTACACTGGGGCCATGGTATCCAGCCTGACCAGAGACGAAGCGACGACCAGAGCCGAGCAAATCAGGGTGGTGGACTACCGGGTCACGGTGGACCTGTCCGGGGCGGAGGACCCGCAGTGCGCCACTTTCGGCTCGGAGGTCACGGTGCGCTTCACCGCGGACGAGGGTGCGGAGTCCTTCATCGACTTCGTGCACGAGTCGGTGAGCAGCGTGGAGCTCAACGGCGAGCTGCTGGACGTGGACGACGTCGTGGAGGGCTCGCGGATCCGCCTGCCCGGGCTGGGCGAGGCGAACGAGCTGCGCGTGGTGGGGCGCGCCCTGTACTCCCGCTCCGGCGAGGGCCTGCACCGCTACGTGGACCCGCAGGACGGCAGTGTCTACATCTACACGCAGTACGAGCCGGCCGACTGCCGCCGCGTCTTCGCGGTCTTCGAGCAGCCGGACCTCAAGGCCGAGTTCCACTTCACGGTGCTCACGCCCCAGGGCTGGCTGGCGGCGTCCAACGGCGAGCACCTGGGTGCCCAGCCCAGTGACGACGGGGACGTCCCCGGTGCGCTGAGCCACGAGTTCGCGCCCACCCAGCGGATCTCCAGCTACATCACCACCATCCTCGCCGGACCCTACGCCCGCGTCACGGACGAGTGGACGGGTACCGACCCCCAGGGTGAGACCGTGAGCATCCCCCTGGCGCTGTACTGCCGCCGGGCGCTCGCCGAGGCCATGGACGCCGAGGAGATCTTCGCGCTCACCAAGCAGGGCCTGGACTTCTTCCCGAAGCTCTTCGCGTTCGCCTACCCGTTCGGCAAGTACGAGCAGGCCTTCGTGCCGGAGTACAACCTGGGCGCCATGGAGAACCCCGGGATGGTGACCTTCACCGAGGACTACCTCTTCCCGTCCGGGGCCACCCGCGCGCAGCGGGCGGGGCGGGCCAACACGCTGATGCACGAGATGTCCCACATGTGGTTCGGGGACTTGGTGACCATGCGCTGGTGGGACGACCTGTGGCTGAAGGAGTCCTTCGCGGAGTTCATGGGCGCCTACGCGTGCGTCCACGCCACCGGGTACACGGACGCGTGGGTCACGTTCGCCCTGGCCCGCAAGGAGTGGGCGTACCGCCAGGACCAGCTGCGCACCACGCACCCGATCGTCGCGGACATCGTGGACCTCGAGGCCGCGCGGCAGAACTTCGACGGCATCACCTACGCCAAGGGCGCCTCGGTGCTCAAGCAGCTCGTGGCCTTCGTGGGCGAGGAGTCCTTCATGGACGCGTGCCGCGCCTACTTCCGCCGCTTCGCGTTCCGCAACACCGACCTCTCCGACTTCCTGGACGTCCTCGACGAGGCCTGCGACCACGACGTCCGCGCCTGGGCCCAGCTGTGGCTGCACACCACCGGCGTCCCCGTGCTCTCCCTGGACACCCCCGGTTCCTCGGCCGACGACGCCGCGGCACCGGCGGGCGCGAGCCTCACCCAGGCCGCGTCCCCCCTGCGCCCGCACGTCCTGACCGTGGGCGTCTACGGACGCACCCCGGACGGCGGCCCCGTCACGGTGGGCGAGCGCGCCGAGGTGCGGGTGCCCGCCGAGGACGTGCCCACGCCGCTGCCCGAGGCTGTGACCGCCGCACTCACCGGCGGGGGCGCCGGGCACGACTCGTTCGTGCTCGTGAACGACACGGACCTCACCTACTGCCTGGCCCACCCGGACCCGCGCTCGCTGCAGCGGCTCTCCCGCGCGGTGGCGGAGATCGAGGACCCCCTGGCCCGCGCCGTCGCCCACTCCCAGCTGTGGGCCGCGGTGCGCGACGGCCGCACCCACCCCGGGGACTACGTCCGCATGGTGGCCGAGCGATGCACGGGCGAGAACCACGCCGCGATCCTCACCACCGTGCTGGACCATGCCCGCCAGGCACTGGGCGAGTACGTCCCCGTGTCCCAGCGCGTGAACCTGCGCCGGGTGCTCCTCGACGCCCTGCGGGACGCCCTGCTCGCGGCGGCCCCCGGCTCGGACGCGCAGCTGATCCTCGCCCGGGCCTTCGCCCGCGAGGCCGCCCGGGACGGCGCCTACGCCCGGCCCATCCAGGAGTGGCTCGGCGGCACCCGCGTGGTCGAGGGACTGCCCCTGAGCCCCCAGCTGCGCTGGTCCATGCTCACCGCCGTGACCGCCACGGGCCACAGCACCATGTCCGAGCTGCGCACCGAGCACGCCCAGGACCCCACACGGGACGGCCACCTGGGCCACCTCCAGGCGCTCGCGGCCATGCGCTCGGACCGGGCCAAGCAGCAGGCGTGGGAGCGGATCGTCTCGGGCGAGCTGTCCAACGACGAGCTCAGCGCCACGATCGCCGGCTTCCAGCTGGCCTCCCCCACGGTGCTGCGCCGTTACGAGGACGTCTACTTCGAGCGGGTCGAGCACTGGTGGGCCCAGCGCTCCATGGAGATCGCCACCCGCATGGTCCGTGGTCTCTACCCGCGTGCCCTGGACGTGCGCGCCGCCGGGGCGGACGTCGTGGACGGGCACCGCGTGGTGCGCGCCACCCGGCAGTGGCTCGAGGCGCACGAGGACGCCCCGGCCGCGCTGCGGCGGATCATGACCGAGCTGCTCGACGAGGCCCAGCGCTCGGTGGACCTGCAGGCACGCTGCCTGGCACGGTGAGGCGGGTCGGGGCGTCCACACAGTGGATGAACCTCGATGCGCAGGGATCAACGGATAGCATGTGGGGACACGCCGCGGGAGGACACCCGACGGCGCTACAGCGAGGGAGACCATGACCGATTACGCGCTCAACGACCGGGGGTCCTTGGACGTCGTCACCGAGAACTTCTACGACACGGAGATCATGCGCGTGTTCGGCGGGCTCTCCGTGGGCCGCGCGCAGTCGTGGAACGGCTTCGCGGCGCTGGTCCCGGAACCGGACAACCCCTTCGACCCCCGCACCGTGTCCGTGCGCGTGGGCGAGAACAAGGTGGCCCACCTCAGCGCCCCGGACGCCCACCGCTACTGGCACCCGCTCTCGCGCGTGATCGCCTCCGGCTGCACCCCCGTGGTGCCCCTGCACCTGGAGGCCGAGCTGCAGCGGGAGGACGGCGTGGCGGAGGTGGACGCCCGCGCGGTGATCGACATCGCTCCCCCGGACATGCTCTTCCCCCTGAACACCGGTCCGGCCCAGGCGGCGGTGCTGCCCCAGGGCTCCTCCATCAAGGTGCTGGACGAGCAGGAGTTCGCGGAGTACCTGCACTCGATCGTCCCCGCCTCCGGGGAGGGCCGCGTAATCCTCACCCTCGAGGTCAACAAGGTCCGCAACAGCCACGGCGTCACCGTGGACACCGTGGACGTGCTCTACGAGCGCAAGCAGGTGGGGCGGCTGTCCACGCAGATGTCCCAGCAGTTCATCCCGATCATCCACTACGCGTTCGAGCACGACCTGCTGACCGCAGTGTGGGGGACAATTCGTGGCTCTTCGTTCGAGGTGTCCATGACTCTGCAGGCCGCGCGCGCCTCCGAGGTGCCGGCCCAGTGGTTCGAGGAGCTGCCCAACGACGTCCCCGAGCTCCTCCCGGACGCCGAGCACTTCGAGGTCCCCCCGGCCTACGTGGCCGTGGAGTCGGACCGCGGACGCAACGCGAAGAAGTGGCGCAAGGGCTTCACCGCCGCCTCCCGCGCGGAGCACACCGAGACCCCTGTCCAGTCCAAGGACGGGTCCTCCACCGGTGCCGAACGGGACCGCCCCGCCGCGGGAGGATCCTCCCCGGCCAGGGCGGCAGGAGTGATGGGCGGGCTGAAGCCGCTCGTCACCGGGCTGCTGGTGCTGACCGCCATCCTGGTGGTGCTCGGCGTGGTGCTGCTCGGCGTGGAGCCCCTGGCCACCACGCTCGTGCTGATCGTGGCCGTGGCCACCGGGTTCATGGCCGTCTACCTCCACAAGACGTTGTAAGGGGTCCTTCCACCCGTATGATTTCCCGCCGAGAACGGTTCCTGCAGATCGTCGAAGTGCTCACCAAGCACGGCTTCGGCTTCGCCCTGGGCGGGTTGAAACCCCAGTGGCGAGCACCCCTGGCCCGGGTCAAGCTGATCGACCCCGGCACGGTGCACACCCAGCCCGAGCACCTGCGCATGGCGCTGGAGGAGCTGGGGCCCACCTTCATCAAGCTGGGCCAGCTGGCCTCCACCCGCCCGGACCTGCTGCCCCCGGGATACTCGGAGGAGCTGCTGAAGCTGCAGGACCACACCCCGCCCATTCCCGTGGAGCAGATCCGCGCGATGATCGAGGCGGAGCCTGACTCCAAGGCGGAGGAGATCCTCACCCACATCGACCCGGTGCCCGTGGCCACCGGGTCCATCGGCCAGGCCCACGCCGCCACGTTCGAGGGCCGGCAGGTGATCGTGAAGGTCCGGCGCCCGGGTGTCACGGACGAGGTCAACCGGGACCTGGAGATCCTCACGGACATGGCCTCGTGGGTCTCGCGCTACTGGAGTGCCGCGCAGGACTACGACATCCAGGGCATCGTGGAGGAGTTCAGCACCTCGCTGCGGGACGAGCTGGACTTCATCCAGGAGGCGCGCAACTCGCAGCGCATGGCCGAGAACTTCATGGGCCACCCCCAGATCCACATCCCCGAGATCTTCTGGGAGGCCACGAGCTCCCGTGTGCTCACCATGGAGCGGATGTTCGGGGTCAAGATCAACGACTACGAGGCGCTCGAGGCCGAGGGCATCGACCGCCACCTGCTGGCCAAGGAGGCCACGGACGCCATCTGCAAGATGGTCTTCGAGGACGGCTTCTTCCACGCGGACCCCCACCCCGGCAACCTGTTCGTGGAGCCGGACGGGCGGATCGGGATCATCGACTTCGGCATGGTGGGCAACCTGACCGAGGAGTTCCGGGACCACCTCATCACCCTGCTGCTGGGCGTGGTGCAGGACAACCCCCGCCGGGCGGCCACGGGCCTGCTGGGTCTGACCGACAGCGGCGAGCACGACATCGCCAAGCGGGAGATCGAGAAGGACGTGGCGGTCATGATGCGCCGCTACGCCAACAAGCCGCTCGAAGAGGTGCGGGTGGGTGCGCTGATGGCGGACCTGATCTCCGTGCTGCGCCACCACAAGCTGCAGCTGCCCCGCCAGTCCGCACTGCTGCTGCGCATGCTCGTGACCGCGGAGTCCATGGGCACGGGTCTGGATCCCGGCTTTGACCTGGTCTCCTCCGTGCAGCCCTACGCGGAGCGGTTCATCATGCACAGGCTCTCCCCCGAGATGCTGCTCAACCGGCTGCGGTCCTCGGTGGAGGACGCCGTGCAGATGGGGGTGGACGTCCCCGAGTACGTGCGACGCTTCATCGTGGTGCTCGAGCGCGGTGGCTTCGACGTCCACCTGCGCACGGACGAGCTAAACCCCCTGGTCAAGAGCGGTGCCAAGATCGGGCACCACGTGGTGGCCGGCGGCGTGATCGCCGCGACGATCAACGGCACAGCGCACATCATCGCCTCGGACCCGGAACGGTGGCAGAAGTACCACACGCCGTTGATCGTGGGGGGCATGTCCACCGTGGGGGTGCTCAGCGGCTACCTCGCGATCTCCTCCAACGTGGACCGCGTGCGCCACCTGGCCCGGGTGCTGCGGGGCAACAAGACGAAGAAGACGGTGCGCTGACAGAGCGAGCCGGCCGCGCGGCGTCGTCGTCCCCCAGGGCGGACGCTCCGAGGGCGGGTGCTCAGGCGGTGGGGGCCTCGCCCTCGGCCGTCGGCACCTGGTCCTGCGCCGAGGACGACGCCGCCCCGGCCCGCGCCCGCTCGCGCGCCTCCGCGAGGTCCTGGGTGGTCACGGGCAGGGGCTGGCCGGCGGCGAAGGCGCGAAGTGCGTCCGTGGTGGCCACCTGGGTGCGGCGCACGTACTTCAGCCCCGGGGTGTGCTGGGTGATGGTCGCGTAGGCGAGCCCGGGCTGCTTGAGGTTGGCCACCAGGGCGCACAGCACACCCATCCCCTCGGGTGTGAGCAGCCCCTCCAGGGAACTCGCCTCCACAGCCATGACGGCACGGTCCCCGTTGAACAGCTCGTAGTAGGGGCCGAAGTCGTCCTCGACGTAGCGGACGCGGACGTCCGGGTGGTTGGCGAGGTAGACCCCGGCCACACTCACCCCCATGATGACGTCCGTGAGGTGGTGGAGCATGGCGGTGACTGTGAGGTACTCCTGGGCGGCTCGGCGCCCGCGGAGCCGGATGCCGTGGGTGGCGGCCGCTCGGACCTCGATGCTGAACGTGGAGGGGCCCATCTGCCTGATGGTGAAGTCCTGCGTGAACCCGGACAAGGAGTCCTCCGCGAACCCCAGCACACGCTGGGTGAGCAATTGGAGTCCGGTGAAGCTCTCGCGGGTCTGGGCCTGGGGAAGCGGAAGCTGCCGTCCCTCGGCGTCGCGGTAGGCCACCAGGACCGACACGTGGGGGGTGCGCGATCGCGCTGCCAGGGGGGTGCGTGCCACGGTATCTTCCTTCAGACCACAGAACCGGTAAATGAACGTCACGCGCCAAGAACCATGGAGCGTGACCCGACGTGCAAGGACATCCGGGGCCGCACCGGGGGATGTGCGAGCGTTCCATCCTGCATTCGTATGCACACAGTGTAGGTGAGCCTGACTAGGGGAAACGCTGTTATTCATCCCCGATCCTGTCGCCACTATGGTGGACATCGGGTGCGGCGCAGATCACGAGGACGCGAGAGTGTCCCCTAGACTGTTGCGGGGCGGCAGCGGCCGCCGAAAATGACGATCCACACGCGGCGCCGGTGCGCACTCGGCCCGAGACAAGGATGTGCCCCAGTGTTCACGATCATGCCGATCTACGGCACGCGACCGGAAGCCATCAAGATGGCGCCCATCGTCAAGGTGCTGCAGGACAGCCCGGACTTCGAGTGCGTGGTCACCGTGACCGGGCAGCACCGGGAGATGCTGGACCAGGTCAACGAGATCTTCGACATCACCCCGGACCACGATCTGAACATCATCCAGCCGCGCCAGACCCTCAACGGAGTGCTGACCCGCACGGTGGAGGGCCTCGACAGGATCTTTGCGGAGACTCCCCCGGACGCCGTGGTGGTCCAGGGCGACACCACCACCTCCACCGCCGGGGCGATCGCCGCGTTCTACCGGGGCATCCCCGTGATCCACGCGGAGGCCGGGCTGCGCTCCTTCGACCTCTTCTCCCCGTTCCCGGAGGAGGCCAACCGCAAGATGACCTCCCAGATCACCTCCCTGCACCTGGCGCCCACGAGCACCTCCAAGGAGAACCTGCTGCGGGAGGCCATCACGGAAGAGGACGTGGTGGTCACGGGCAACACCGTGATCGACGCCCTGCTGCACACCGTGGAGCAGCAGCTGCCGTTCTCCGACCCCCAGCTGGAGGAGATCGCCTCCTCCGACAAGCGCGTGCTGCTGGTGACCACGCACCGCCGTGAGAACCAGGGAGAGGCCATGCGCGGCGTCGGACGCGCCCTGGCCCGGATCGCGGACGCCGAGCCGGAGCTCGTGATCGTGCTGCCGGTCCACCGCAACCCCGCGGTGCGCGAGGCGGTGCTGCCGGCAATCGAGGGCAAGCCGAACGTCGTCGTCACCGAACCCCTGGCCTACGGCGAGTTCACCCGCATGCTGTCCGTGGCCCACGTGGTGCTCACGGACTCGGGCGGGGTGCAGGAGGAGGCGCCGTCCCTGGGCAAGCCCGTGCTCGTGATGCGCGAGAACACCGAGCGCCCCGAGGCCGTGACCGCGGGGACCGTGAAGCTCATCGGCACGGACGAGGAGCGGATCGTCACCGAGGTGGACCGTCTGCTCAACGACGACGCCGCCTACCGGGAGATGGCCAACGCCGTGAACCCCTACGGTGACGGCAGGGCCGCGGAGCGCTCCCTGGCCGCGATCGCCCAGATGTTCGGCGTGGGGCAGCGGATCGCGGACTTCGAGTCCCAGGCCTGAGCCCACTCCCCCGCCCCCCACGAAGGACGCCCACGTATGCGCATGACCGTCATCGGCACCGGGTACCTCGGGGCCACGCACGCCGTGGCCATGGCCGAGCTGGGCCACGAGGTCCTCGGGCTGGACGTGGACCCGGCGAAGATCGCGAAGCTCTCCGCCGGCGAGGTGCCGTTCCACGAGCCGGGGCTGCCCGAGCTGCTGCGCACGCACGTGGCCAGCGGCGCGGTGCGCTTCACCACGTCCTACGAGGAGGCGGGTGCGTTCGGGGACGTCCACTTCATCGGTGTGGGGACCCCGCAGAAGCGCACCGGCCACGCCGCGGACATGACGTACGTGGACGCCGCCGTGGAGCAGATCGCACGCGCCGCGGACCATGACTGCGTGATCGCCGGGAAGTCCACCGTTCCGGTGGGCTCCGCCGGGCGGCTGCAGTCGGTGGCGCGCGCGGCCGCCCGTGACGGCGTGACCGTGGACCTCGCGTGGAACCCCGAGTTCCTGCGCGAGGGCCACGCCGTGGAGGACACGCTGCGCCCGGACCGGATGGTCCTGGGCGTGGAGCACGACGACGCCGCGCGGCCCACCCCCGGGGCCGAGCGCGCCGAGACGGCGCTGCGGGAGGTCTACGCGCAGCAGCTGGCCGCGGAGACCCCGTTCATCGTGACCGACTACGAGACGGCCGAGCTGGTGAAGGTGGCCGCGAACAGCTTCCTGGCCACCAAGATCAGCTTCATCAACGCGCTGTCCGAGATCACGGAGACCGTGGGCGGGGACATCCGCACTCTCGCGGACGCCATCGGGCTGGACGAGCGGATCGGACGGAAGTTCCTCAACGCCGGAGTGGGCTTCGGCGGCGGGTGCCTTCCCAAGGACATCCGCGCGCTGCGGGCCAGGGCCTCCGAACTGGGACTCGACCAGTCCCTGCGCTTCCTGGCCGAGGTGGACGACATCAACCTGCGACGCCGCGAGCACACCGTGCAGCTGACCGTGGCCGAGTGCGGCGGATCGGTGCACGGGGCGCAGATCGCGGTGCTCGGTGCGGCGTTCAAGCCCGACTCCGACGACGTCCGGGACTCCCCCGCCCTGGACATCGCCGCCCGCCTGCACTCCATGGGCGCGGACGTGCGCCTCTACGACCCCCAGGCCAACGCCAACGCCGCCCAGCGCTACCCCCGGCTGGACTACGTGGACTCCCTCGACGCCGCCGTCACCGGTGCACAGGTCACCCTGCTGCTCACCGAGTGGCGGGAGTTCCGGGAGATGGACCCCCTGTACGTTAAGTCGCTCGTGGAGTCCCCCAAGGTGATCGACGGGCGGAACGTGCTGGACCCCGATGCGTGGCGTGACGCCGGGTGGCGGTATGTGGCGTTGGGGCGGCGGGGTTGACGCGCCCCACGAAAGGACTTCACGACACCATGCCTGATCTCACGACACGACCGGTTCACACCGTGACGCTCGACGAGCTGCCTGTCGTGGCACCGGACCTCCTCGACCAGCACCAGCAGTTGCGAATTGATGTGCTCGCCAACGGACATGTGTTGCCTTTCCTCGTTCACAGGAAAGAGGCCGCCGAGGGAGTCGTCGTGTTCAGCAACGGGGCGGTAAACCACGACATTGCCAATGGGGAGCCGGTGTTTCAACGATCTCGGTGGACGGAAAAACTGGCTCAGCACGCCATCTTCTCGTGTGATCCCGGAACGGTGGGTACGTCGAGGTTGTCACTGGCATGGGGAAATGCGGGCCCCGAGTACTGGGCCGTGTATGACATCGGGCGGGCTGTACGTGTTCTCAGTCCAGCTCTGGGAGTCCCGGGGGCAGACCGGCGCCTCTACTACGGTTCCTCGGCGGGTGGATTCCTTTCGCTGGCGTTGCTGGCGGGTGACCGCAGTGCGCGTGCCATCGTCAACAACGCCCAGTTCGACTGGACCCGGTGGATGCCGGGTGACGTCAACAGGCTGAGAGAAGTCCACTTCAACAACCGGCTTCCAGCAGACCTTCGACGAACGAACCCGTTGCGCACGAACGTCCTCAACCTCTTCAAGAAGCGCAGGCTGAAAGCGCGCCTCGACTACTACGTCAATATCAGCTCCAAGCACGACCGCGAGGTCGATCTTCCCATGATGCAGAAGTACGTCAAGGACAATGCGGCCCTGGCGTCCAGCATCCGGATCATTGAGTACTGCGACATGCAGGCGGGTCACAACCCGCTGCCCATGGAGCTGACCGCAGACATCATCAACACGGGAATCCTGCGCCTCTGAACCGCATGAACGCGGCTCACCCGGCTGGACGGGGCAACTCCACCTCGTCAGACTGGGCCGCCCCCCTTCATTCGGTCCGGTCGCTGTGCGAGTCATCGGTTTCCGATTGATGGGTGCATTGCCGAGCGTAGTCGACGGGTGCGAGGTAGCCGAGCGATGAATGCCGGCGGTCGTGGTTGTATTCGGTCTTCCAGTCGCCGATCACGACCTGGGCGTGGAGCA
>NZ_RBMB01000018.1:0-67193 GCF_003989485.1 Kocuria sp. HSID17590
CCCACCGCGAGGCCCTCGACCTGCTGGCCGCGCACAGGATCCCGGTGACGCTGCACGCGGGCGAGGCGGACGGTGCGGCGTCCATGGCCGACGCCCTGCTCACCGGGCGCGCGCTGCGCCTGGGCCACGGCGTGCGGCTGCTGGACGAGGACCCGGAGGGCACGTCCCCGCTGGCGACCTGGATCCGGGACCGGCGGGTCGCCCTGGAGGTGTGCCCGTGCTCCAACCTGCAGACCGGCGCGAGCCGCGCATGGGGTGAAGGCATTGCCGAGCACCCGGTCACACGGCTGCTGCGGGGCGGTTTCGCGGTCACGATCTCCCCGGACAACCGGCTGATGAGCGACACGTCGGTCGGCCACGAGCTCGAGCAGCTGCGCACCCGTGCGGGCTGGTCCGACGAGGACGTCGTGGCGGTCCAGCGCAACGCGGCCCGCGCGGCGTTCGTGTCCCGCGAGTACCAGTTGTGGCTCGAGGAGCAGGTCACGGGGGAGCGGGCGTGAACGGCGAGGACGGGACAGCACCCGGGCCGCAGTTCGAGCGGCTGCTGGAGGTCATGGACCGGCTGCGGTCCCCGGGGGGCTGCCCGTGGGACGCCGCCCAGACGCACGAGTCCCTGCTGCGCTACCTCGTGGAGGAGGCGTACGAGGTCGTCGAGGCGGTCGAGACCCTGGAGCCCTCCCGGCGGCGTCGTGACGAGCTCGTCGAGGAGCTCGGGGACGTGCTGCTGCAGGTGGTCTTCCACGCGCGGATCGGCCAGGAGCACACCGGCGAGGAGCGCTTCGACGTCTCGGACGTGATCGATGCGGTGACCGCCAAGCTCATCCGCCGCCACCCCCACGTCTTCCCCGGGGACGACGACGCCGCCCGGGAGCCCGCGGGAGCCGCGACGGCGATGTCCTCCGTGGCCGAGGCAACGTCCCCCACGAACGGCGCGGCCGCGTCGTCGTCCCCCGCAGGCACCGACGACGCGAGCTCTGACGCCGCGCCCGCTGCCGGGGAATCCCCCGACGGTGCGACCTCTGACACGGCGGACTCCCTCGAGTCGGCCCCGGACACCGCGGAGCTGGCCGCGCGCTGGGACGCGGTGAAGCGCAACGAGAAGCCGCACCGTACCCGGATCTTCGACGGCATCCCGCCGGCGCTGCCCGCGCTGGCCTACGGCGAGAAGGCGTTCTCCAAGGCGCGGCGCCACGGCGTGCCCGCGGTGGTGCCGGTGCAGGCCGAGCCCACGGCCGAGCAGCGGGAGGCCGAGGAGCGGGAGCTCGGAGACCAGTTGCTTGCGCTGGTGGAGACGAGCTCAGCGCGCGGGCTCGACGCCGAGCGCGCGCTGCGCACGGCGGTGCGCCGCTTCGTGGGTGAGAACGACGGGCCCGTGGCTCGCTGAGAGGGCGGGCCGAGAACCGGTGCCCCGCCGGATCGCACTGACCCGGTGCCCTCGGTAGGCTGGAGGGTGGGGCGCAGACCGTCCCACGGGTCGACGACCGACAAGGAGATTTTCATGGCAATGATCATTGCGCTGCAAGCACGCCAGATCCTGGATTCCCGCGGCAACCCCACGGTCGAGGTGGAGGCGTTGCTCGAGGACGGCAGCTTCGGACGCGCGGCCGTTCCGTCCGGTGCCTCGACCGGCGAGTTTGAGGCCGTCGAACGCCGTGACGGGGACAAGAAGGTCTACCAGGGCAAGGGCGTGCTGGACGCCGTCCACGCCGTGGACGAGGAGCTGGAGCAGGCGGTCGTGGGCCTGGACGCCTCGGACCAGCGGGCCGTGGACCAGGCCATGCTGGAGCTCGACGGCACCGACAACAAGGCCAAGCTGGGCGCCAACGCGATCCTGGGCGCCTCCATGGCCATTGCCCGCGCCGCCGCGAGCTCCGCCGACCTCGAGCTCTACAAGTATCTGGGCGGGCCCAACGCCCACGTGCTGCCCGTGCCCATGATGAACATCCTCAACGGCGGCTCCCACGCGGACTCCAACGTGGACATCCAGGAGTTCATGATTGCGCCGATCGGTGCGCCCACGTTCTCCGAGGCCCTGCGCTGGGGTGTGGAGGTCTACCACAGCCTCAAGTCCGTGCTGAAGGACCGCGGCCTGTCCACCGGTCTGGGCGACGAGGGCGGCTTCGCGCCGAACCTCGAGTCCAACGCCGCCGCGCTGGATCTGATCCTCGAGGCCGTCACGAAGGCTGGCTACACGCCGGGCAAGGACATTGCGCTCGCGCTGGACGTGGCGTCCTCCGAGTTCTTCGAGAAGGGCTCCTACTCCTTCGAGGGCCAGAAGCGCTCGGCCGAGCAGATGTCCGCGTACTACGCGGACCTCGTCGAGAAGTACCCGCTGGTCTCCATCGAGGACCCCCTGGACGAGAACGACTGGGAGGGCTGGGCCACCCTGACCGAGCACATCGGAGAGAAGGTCCAGCTCGTGGGCGACGACCTCTTCGTGACCAACCCCGAGCGCCTGGCGCGCGGCATCGACCAGCACGTGGCCAACGCCCTGCTCGTGAAGGTCAACCAGATTGGCTCGCTCACCGAGACGTTCGACGCCGTGGAGCTGGCCCAGCGCAACGGCTATCGTTGCATGATCTCCCACCGCTCGGGCGAGACCGAGGACACGACCATCGCGGACATCGCCGTGGCCGTGAACGCGGGGCAGATCAAGACCGGCGCTCCCGCCCGGTCCGAGCGCGTGGCCAAGTACAACCAGCTGCTGCGCATCGAGGAGGAGCTGGGCGAGTCCGCCACCTACGCGGGCGCCTCCGCCTTCCCGCGCTTCACCGCGAAGTGAGCCGCGCAGCGGCGTCGCACCCGTGACGTTGCCGGTGCCCACCGACGCGCCGCCCGGTCCACGTTCCCAGGGGACCGGGCGGCGCTGCGCTGCGGGTAGACTGGGCCAGCACGAAGAGCCCCACCACGTCTTCCCCCGGAGGTGACCGCATGGTCGGTCCAGGCCCGCGGATTCCCCGGCCGGGATCCCTGCGCGACGATGGCGACGAGACTCCGGCACCTCCCGGCGGTTCCCACACCCTCGCGGCGCCCACCCCGGCGCACTCGTTCAACGGTCGTCTGGTGGCGCTGATCGTGGTGGCCACCCTCATCGTCTTCCTGGCCGCGCCCACGGCCAAGATCTTTATCGACCAGCACACGCAGATCTCCGAGCTGCGCAGCAGCATCGCCGAGGAGCAGGACCAGCAGCAGCAGCTCAAGCGCGAGGAGCAGCTGTGGGGGGACGACTCCTACGTGGAGCAGCAGGCCCGGGAGCGGATGTCCTACGTGATGCCGGGGGAGAGCGCCTACGTGGTGGTCGGAGCCCAGCCGGACGTCCACCAGGGCGTGGAGTCCTCCGCCGAGCAGGTCGAGGCGGGCAAGCCCGCGTGGGGTGACGGGCTCTGGCAATCGGTCGTCGACTCCGCTTACCCGCAGCAGGACGTCACCCTCGAACCACGACCCCAGGAGAGCAGCGACAAGTGAGCGACGCCGCACGAGAGCAGGACCGCACCGTCACGGACCAGGACCTCACGGTCGTGGGCCACCAGCTGGGACGGCCCGCACGGGACGTGGTGGAGATTGCCGCGCGCTGCGTGTGCGGCAACCCGCTCGTCGTCGCCACCGCACCCCGGCTGGGCAACGGGACACCCTTCCCCACGGTCTTCTACCTGACCCACCCCGTGGTGACCGCGGCTGTCTCCCGGCTGGAAGCGGAGGGTGCCATGTACGCCATGTCGGAGCGCGTGGCCGAGGATCCCGAGCTCACCGAGCGCTACCGGGAGGCTCACGAGCACTACCTGGCCCAGCGCCGTCGTATCGGGGAGCTCGCCGGCACCGGCGAGGTGCCCGAGATCGAGGGGATATCCGCCGGGGGGATGCCCACCCGCGTGAAGTGCCTCCACGTGCTCGTGGGACACAGCCTGGCCGCGGGCCCCGGGGTGAACCCCCTGGGGGACGAGACGCTGGAGAGCATCTCCGCCACGTGGACGCCGCAGCGCTGCGCGTGCGACCCCGCCTGGCGCGAGGCCTGAGCGGCCCCCGCGCCGAGCGACTCCGACTCCCCACCCCACGACCAGAGGACCCTTGCTGCCATGCGCGTCGCTGCCATCGACTGCGGTACCAACTCCATCCGTCTGCTCATCGCGGATGCCACCGACGGGCCGCGGTCCACGCTCACGGACGTGGTGCGGGAGATGCGCATCGTCCGGCTGGGACAGGGCGTGGACGCCACCGGCTGGCTCGCGGAGGCCGCGCTGGAGCGCACCTTCGCCGCAGCGGACGAATACGCGGCGCTGATCGCGCAGCACGGGGCGCAGCGCGTGCGCTTCGTGGCCACGTCCGCGACCCGCGACGCAGGCAACCGGGACGTCTTCGTGGCGGGCATCCGCTCCCGCCTGGGAGTCGAGCCGGAGGTCGTGAGTGGTGAGGAGGAGGCGGCGTTGTCCTTCCGCGGTGCCCTCAATGCGGCGTCGTCCCTGGACTCGCGGGACCGCGTGCTCGTGGTGGACCTGGGTGGCGGTTCGACGGAGTGCGTGCTCGGCACGCCCACGGAGGTGCTGGCCGCGAAGAGTGTGGACATCGGCTGTGTGCGCCTCACCGAGCGTCACCTGGGCGGCAACCCTCCCACCGCGGCCCAGCAGGAGCTCGCGCTGCGGGATGTGGACGAGGCCATGGACGTGGTCGCCCGGACCGTGCCGCTGGAGCAGACCACCAAGATCGTGGGCGTGGCAGGGACGGTCACCACGGTCACCGCGGCAGCACTTCGCCTCACGGAGTACGACCCGCAGCGGATCAACGGCACCGAGCTGTCCATCCCGGATGTCGTGCGCGCCTGCCGTGAGCTGACGCAGATGACCCGGGACCAGCGTGCCGCGCTCGGTTTCATGCACGAGGGCCGCGTGGACGTGATCGGTGCCGGGGCTCTCGTGTGGCGTCGGGTGCTCGAGCGCGTCTCGGCCGCCACGGACGGGCGGGTCAGCGCCGTGACGGCGAGTGAGCACGATATTTTGGACGGCATCGCACTGTCCCTGGTCTCCTGACGCGGGCCCCGGTCCACCACGAGCACGAACGGGCGCGGTGCGCCGCACCGCGAGGCAGAACAGAGGGGTCATGATCGGACGCACGAGGACTCGGGCCCTGCTCGCGGCCACTGCGGCGGGCGCGCTGCTCGTCGGGATGACGGCGGTCCCCGCGCTCGGACAGCAGCCCGCGGTGCCCGCCCCGGCGCCGTCGGTGCCCGTGGAGTCGCCCATCGCCCCCGCTCCCACCAACGGCAAGGCCGCCGTGGAGGGCTCGGACATCCAGCAGCGCGAGTACTGGCTGGACGACTACGGCGTGCGGGACGCGTGGAAGTCCGCGACCGGCAAGGGCGTGAAGATCGCCGTGATCGACACCGGTGTGGACGGCTCCCACCAGGACCTCACGGGCTCCGTGGGGGAGGGCACGGACGTCTCCGGCAAGGGGCGGGCGGACGGGCAGCAGGGCCTCGGCGAGGAGCCGGAGCACGGCACGCTGGTGGCCTCCCTCGCGGCGGGCCACGGCCACGGGGAGGACCGCTCGGGCGGCCCCGGGAAACAGCAGGGCATCCTGGGGGTCGCCCCGGACGCCGAGATTCTCCCGGTGTCGATGTGGCTGGGCGCCGAGCAGCCGGGTGTGAAGGACGTCAACGAGCAGATCCCGGACGCCGTCCGGTGGGCCGTGGACCACGGCGCTGACGTCATCAACATGTCTGTGGGCTCCAACGCCACCGCGTGGCCGCAGTCCTGGGACTCCGCGTTCGCGTACGCCGAGGAGAAGAACGTGCTGGTGGTGGCTGCCGCGGGCAACAGGGGCAGCGGACTGACCCAGGTGGGTGCCCCCGCGACGATCCCGGGCGTGCTGTCCGTGGGCGGGGTGGACCGCCAGCGTCAGGCCAGCTGGGACTCCTCCTCCCAGGGCATCTCGATCGGGGTGGCGGGGCCCAGCGAGGACATGGTGGGGGCGATGCCGGGCAACGGCTACGCCGAGTGGTCCGGGACCTCCGCGACCGTTCCGCTGGTCTCCGGGACGGCGGCGCTCATCAAGCAGAGGCACCCGGAGCTCACGGGTGCGCAGATCGCGCAACGGATCGTCAAGACGGCCCACGACGCGGGGGAGAAGGGCAAGGACCCGTTCTACGGCTATGGGATCCTGGACGTCCGCGCGGCGGTGGAGGACGACGTCGAGACCACCGAGGAGAACCCGCTGGGCAGCGTGCAGCACTGGATCGAGCAGAACCGGCCGCACACCGCCTCGCCCGGCGCGAGCGCCTCGGCGAGCGCGGACGAGGGGGACACCGAGCACGTGACGCAGGAGGCCACCCCGCCCGTGGCGCAGAAGCCCCTGAACGAGACCGGTGCGTTGCCCGTGGTGATCCTCGCCTCCTTCGCGGTGGTCGTCAGCGGCCTGACCGTGGCGGCGATCCTGCACATCCGGCGACTCTCGCGCTGAGACGCCGGTGCGCCACCCGCGTGGAGCACCCTCCGGAGCACCCTGCAAGGCCGTCACCGTACGGCAGGGCGTGAGCAAAAGTTCCCGGTGATGAGTAAACTTCCAGGCATGTCTTTCAATCAACTTGCCAAGGACCGTCCGCGCCTTCTCATCGTGGGTGGCGGGTACGTCGGTTTCACCGTCGCGCAGAAGCTGCAGACCCGTATCAAGGAGTCCGGCGGCGTGGTCACCGTGGTGGACCCCAACCCGTACATGACCTACCTTCCCTTCCTCCCCGAGGTCGCGGCCGGGAACATTGAGGCGCGCTCCGCCACGGTTCCCCACCGCCAGAACCTGCGGGACTGCGAGTTGATCGCCGGCCGCGTGGAGAACATCGACCACGCCAACCGCAAGGTCACCATCCGCGGCATCGACGAGGGTCCCGAGTTCGAGCTGCCCTACGACGAGATCGTGGTGGCCGGCGGCTCCAACACCCGCACGTTCCCCATCCCGGGGCTCGCGGAGAAGGCCATCGGCATGAAGACGATCGAAGAGGCCGTCTCCGTGCGCAACTGGATGCTCGAGCGCATCGAGGTGGCGTCCCTCACCGACGACGAGGACGCCAAGCGCCAGGCGCTGACGTTCGTGGTCGTGGGCGGCGGCTTCGCCGGCATCGAGACCATTGCCGAGCTCGAGGACATGGCACGTACCGCTGTGGAGCGCAACGACCGCCTGAAGGTCTCGGACCTGCGCTTCGTGATGATCGAGGCCATGGGACGGATCATGCCCGAGGTCTCCAAGGACCGCGCTGAGAAGGTCGTGGCCGAGCTGCGCTCCCGCGGCGTCGAGGTGCTCCTGAACACGTCCGTGTCCGAGGTAGACGGGGACGTCGTCAAGCTCATCAACATGGGTGACAAGTCGCCCGCCGGCGAGCTCGCCACGGACACCCTGATCTGGTGCGCCGGCGTGGCCGCCGCGTCCTTCATCAAGAACAGCGATCTCCCCATCGACGAGCGCGGCCGCCTGCGCGTGGGCGCAGACCTGCGCGTCACCGGCGACGACGGGCCCTTCGACGGCGCCTGGGCCGCCGGCGACATCGCCGCCGTCCCGGACCTCACCGGTGCCGGCCCGGGTGGCTTCTGCGTGCCGAACGCCCAGCACGCGGTCCGCCAGGCAGCCAGGATGGCCAAGAACATCATGGCCGCCCACCAGGGCGAGCCCCTGCAGGACTACTATCACGAGGGCCTCGGCTCCGTGGCCGGACTGGGCTTGTACAAGGGTGCCGCCACGGTGCGCAACATCGACCTCGGCGGACTGCCTGCGTGGCTCATGCACCGTCTGTACCACGGCTATGCGATCCCCACGGTGGACCGCAAGGCACGCGTGTTCACCCAGTGGGGCCTGAACATGGTCTTCGGGCGGGACACCCAGCCGCTGCGCCACCTGCACGATCCGCGCCGGGCCTTCGAGAAAGCCGCCGGCGTGAAGGTCTCGGACGCCAAGGCCAGCCTGTAGCCTGCACGTCGACGACGGTGGGGCCGCCTGCGGGCGGCCCCACCGTCGTCGTACCCGCCCCCATAGCCCAACCGGCAGAGGCAGCGGACTTAAAATCCGCTCAGTGTGGGTTCGAATCCCACTGGGGGCACCCCCGACGCAGCACCGATCCCGCCGCCCGGCACTCGTGAACCGACCCCCGCGGGTCTGTTCGCCGTCCACGGACTCCAGGCTGGCGTGCAGGTTCCGGTGCTAACCTGGGATCTCAGCTCGCCCACGCCCAGAAAGGACGTCCCATGGCCGGCGGCAACCCCCTCCTGCGAGACTTCAACAAGAAGAACGCCACCACCGTACCCGCATCACCCCAGGGTGCCCAGTACTCGCCCGAGCAGCTCGAGCGGATGTACAACGCGCCCGCCGCCGGGCCCGCCCAGACCGGGCGCATGAGCTACGACGACGTCGTAATGCGCACTTCGCTCGTGCTCGGCTGCGTGGTCGTGGCCGCCTTCGCGGGCTGGTTTGTGCCCGTCCTCGCGGTTCCCGGTGCCATCGTGGGCCTCGTCCTCGGTCTGGTGAACTCGTTCAAGCGGGAACCCAGCCCCGTGCTCATCATCCTGTACGCGCTCGCGGAGGGCCTGTTCCTCGGCGGCATCTCGGGCATGTTCGAGAGCACCTACCCGGGCGTGGTGGTGCAGGCGGTCATCGGCACCCTGGCGGTCTTCGTCTCGGTCCTCGTGCTCTACAAGACGGGCGTGCTGCGCGCGACCCCGCGAGTGACCAAGTTCTTTTTCGTGGCCATGATGGCCTACGCCATCTTCGCCCTCGTGAACCTGGGCACCTCGCTGCTGGGCGGCTTCAACCTGCGCACCGACGTCTCCGTCTTCGGCATTCCGCTGGGGCTCTTCGTGGGTGCCATCGCGATCCTGCTGGCCGTCTACAGCTTCGTACTGGACTTCGAGAACATCAGCGACGGCGTGAGGCGCGGCATCCCCCAGAAGGCTGCCTGGTCTGCGGCGTTCGGCCTGACCGTGACCCTGATCTGGACCTACGTGGAGATCCTGCGTCTGCTGACGATCATCCGGTCGATGAGCGACTGACTCCTCCTGGACTGAAACGTCCCGACAGCGACGGCCCGGTGCACGCACACCGGGCCGTCGCTCTGTCTGTCCCAGGGCGGTGGACGAGGCGCGGCGCCGCTAGGTACCGGGGCCGACAACGGCGCTGCGCAGCGGACGTGCGGCACGCCGCGTCACCGGGGCCGCGCAGCGTCGTCGCGCCCGGTGCCCGCTCAGATGTAGCTGATCCCGAGGTCGCGAGGTGGCAGGTTGATCGCACGGGAGGGCACACTGTCAGGAGCGGCGCGGCCCACGAAGAGCCAGCCGAGGACCTCCTCGTGCTCGTCGAGGTCGTAGAACGAGCGGAGAATCTCCCGGTCGTAGGGCTCGCGCTGGGACCAGATGGTGGCCCAGCCCTGCGCGTAGAACGCGGCCTCCAGGACACCGCGTGCCGCGGAGACCTCCCCACGCTGGACCTTCTTGGACTCCTCGAGCTCCGGGTGGTGGCGGAAGACGATCGCGATGGCGGCGCCGCCGCGGGAGGCCCACGAAAGGGAACCGCGGTAGGCGGCGAGAACCCGGATCTTCTTGCCCTTCAGGCGGGGGACCGGGCCCGTGAGGTTGGGCACCGAGGCCAGCCCGGCCATGGCGGCGGCCAGCAGGGGGGCTGAGGGGCGGGTGGTCACCACGGCACGCCAGCCGGTGGGCCGCTCGTCGTACTTCGCACCGGCGGCGGCACGCAGGACGGCCTCGAGCTCCTCCTGGCGGGGTGCCTCCTGGCTCAGCAGGCTCGCGGGACGGCGTTGGGCCAGGATGCGCAGCAGTGTGGTGGACATGGCAGCCATTTTGTCATCCCGCGGGCGGCGGCCCGGTAACAACATTGCGCGCAATGATGCGATCATGGTGCCCATGTCTTCCAGCATCTCCACGTCTCCCGCGAGCACGTCCCCGGACCGCGTGCCGGACGCCCCGCGGTCGAGCGACGCTCCCGCCCTCGACGCCCAGGACACGGTCACGGCTCCCGTGCGGATCGCCGCGGCGTGGTCCTGGCGCATCCTGCTCATCATCGCCGGGGTGGGGGTGGTCGGGTGGCTGCTCTCGCTCGTCACCACCGTTCTGATCCCGGTACTGCTCGCCGCCCTGCTCGCCGGGTTGCTGTTCCCCGCCGTGCGCTGGCTGCGCTCCAGGGGATTCCCCGCCGCGCTCGCCTCCATCACCGTGGAGCTCGGCCTGATCGTGCTGGTCCTGGGGCTCCTCACCCTGGCGGGGCAGCAGATGATCGTGGGCTTCGCCCAGCTCTCGGACAACGCCGTGGCGGGCTTCCAGCAGCTGATCGGCATGCTGGAGGACAGCCCGCTGAACCTCTCCACGGACGACATCAACCAGTGGATCGCGGACCTCGGCAACACGCTGCAGCAGAATTCGGACAAGGTCCTCTCCGGGGCCATGACCTTCGGCTCCACTGCGGGCAACATCGTCACCGGCACGATCATCATGCTGTTCGTGCTGCTCTTCTTCCTCATGGACGGCGAGAACATCTGGCTGTTCGTGGTCAAGCTCTTCCCCCGCCGCGCTCGTTCCGCAGTCAACGGATCCGGTCGCCGTGGCTGGATCTCCCTGGCCCAGTACGTGCGGATCCAGGTCTTCGTGGCGTTCGTGGACGCCGTGGGCATCGGCGTGGGCGCATTCTTCCTGGGCGTCCCGCTCGCCCTGCCCATCGGCGTGCTGGTGTTCCTGGCGTCCTTCATTCCGATCGTGGGCGCCGTGGCCACCGGTGCGGTGGCCGTGCTGGTCGCCCTCGTGGCCGTGAGCCCGTGGATCGCCCTGGCCATGCTGGGCGTGGTGCTGCTCGTGCAGCAGCTCGAGTCCAACGTGCTGCAGCCCCTGATCATGGGAAAGGCCGTCTCCCTGCACCCGGTGGCCGTGTTCCTGGCGGTGGCCTCCGGCAGCGTGCTCTTCGGCATTGCCGGTGCCCTGTTCTCCGTGCCGCTGATGGCCGTGCTCAACACGATCGTTCGCTACCTGGCCAGCCGTGCCTGGGAGCACGACGACGAGATCGCGTGGGAGCCGCTGATGTACCCCCGCGAGATCAAGAAGACGGCCAAGAAGAAGGACCTGGACCGCGACCAGGTCATGGCGCTGCTCCAGCGCTTCCGCGGCAAGCGCCACAAGGAGCGCGAGGCCGAGGAGCACAGGCGTGACGAGAAGCACCGCAAGCAGACGAAGCACAACGCGAGCATCGAGGAGGACGTCCTGAGCACGGACGACTCCCGGCGCTGAGACCTCTCGCGAGGTAATAGCATGGAGCGCGGCGCCCCCACCCACGGGCGCCGCGTTCTGTTGTCCCCGCCCCGCAGTCCCGGTCGCGATCCACCGGGCCCGGCACCCCGCGGCGGACCAAGCAACCGGCTACGACGAAGGAAGTTCTCTGTGGCCCACCCAGATCTGCCCGTAACGGTGGAGGACGTCCGCCGTGCCGCCACGCTGCTGGAGGGGGTGACCGAGCGGACGCCGCTGGCCCACTCCCGGGCGCTGTCGCGCGCGCTCGGTTCGGAGGTCTACCTCAAGTGCGAGAACCTCCAGCGCGCGGGCTCCTTCAAGGTGCGCGGCGCGTACGTGCGGATGTCGCAGCTCTCGGACGAGGAGAAGGCCAGGGGAGTGGTGGCGGCCTCGGCCGGCAACCACGCCCAGGGCGTGGCCCTCGCTGCCGCCAAGCTCGGCATCGAGGCGCGGATCTACATGCCGCTCGGTGCGGCGCTGCCCAAGATCGCGGCCACCCAGGACCACGGCGCGGAAGTGGTGCTGCACGGCTCCACCGTGGACGAGGCGCTCGCGGAGGCTCAGCGCTTCTCGGACCAGACCGGTGCGGTGTTCGTGCACCCCTTCGACCACGTGGACATCATTGCCGGGCAGGGCACGATCGGCCTGGAGATCTTCGACCAGCTGCCCACCGTGGACACCGTGATCGCGGGAGTGGGTGGAGGCGGGCTGCTCGCCGGCGTCTCGGTGGCCATCAAGGCGAAGGCCCGTGAACAGGGCCGGGACATCCGCGTGATCGGCGTACAGGCGGAGAACGCCGCCGCCTACCCGCCGTCGCTCGCCGGTGATGCCATCGTGACGCTGTCCCGGGTCTCCACGATCGCGGACGGCATCGCGGTGGGCCGCCCGGGGCAGCTGCCCTTCACCGTGATCCGGGAGCTCGCGGACGACGTCGTGACGGTCTCCGAGGACTCGCTCGCCCAGGCGCTGATCTTCATGCTTGAGCGCAACAAGATGGTCGTGGAGCCCGCCGGCGCGGTGGGCGTGGCCGCAATCCTCGAAGGCGACCTCAAGGAGAGCCACCCGGACCTCGGCAACACGGTGGTGCTGCTCTCCGGCGGCAACATCGACCCCATGCTGATGCTCAAGGTCATCCAGCGTGGTCTCAGCGCAGCGGGACGCTACATGACGGTCAGGATGATGCTGACCGACCGCCCCGGCGAGCTCGCTCAGATCTCGCAGATCATCGCGGACCTGGACGCCAACGTCACGGGTGTGGACCACACCCGCATCGGCGGTTCCCTGTCCATGGGGGACGTGTCCATCACCATCGACATGGAGACCAAGGGCCACGAGCACTGCGACCAGGTGATCGCCGAGCTGGAGGCGCACGGCTTCCACCCCGTGATCGCGCACTGATCCCTGGACTCTCAGGCCCGGGGCCTTGGGGCCTGTGCCGCTGCGGAAGCCACGTCGCAAGGACGACGCTGCAATGAGGACGACGCTACGACCACGAGGACGCGACGACGTCGCCGCAGCGCCCGCTCAGCGGCGTCGTGCCCCGCGGGCCGTCACGTAGGTGACGAACGCCATGACGAACGTGGCGAACCACAGGATGTTGCGCAGACCGCCGGTCGAGTTCAGTGCGGGGTGACTCTGGCCCACGAAGTGCACGACCACCGCGGCCACGGCCAGCAGCGCGGTGAGCACGAGTAGGGGCCCGCTCCAGCGGTTCGGGGTGCGGTTCCAGTGGGTGACCACGAGGGGTTCTCCTGTCGGGGAGGCAACGGGAGCCGCCACGTTGTGCTGTGACGGCGTAGGAAACGGCTGAGGGCCACACCGCGGCTGCGGCGTGGCCCTCAGTTCGGGGGTCAGCGGCTGAAGGGCTTGGCCTTCAGGATCTTGACTGTGATGTCCTTGCCGTTGGGGGCCTGGTAGCTCACGGTGTCGCCCACCTTGTGGCCGTTGATCGCGGCACCCATGGGGGAACGCTCGGAGAATACCTCGAGGTCCTCGCCCCCGGTGAGGTCCTCGGCGACCTCACGGCTGCCCATGAGGAAGGTCATCTCGTCGCCGGCGATCTCCGCGGTGACCACCATGCCGGCCTCGATGACGCCGTCGTCCGCCGGGGCCTCGCCCACCTGGGCGTTCTCGAGGAGCTGGGTCAGCTGGACGATGCGTCCCTCGTTCTTGCCCTGCTCCTCGCGTGCGGCGTGGTAGCCGCCGTTCTCCTTGAGGTCACCCTCGGAGCGGGCCTGTTCGATCCGGTCGACGATCTCCTGCCGGTAGGGACCGGCGATGTAGTCGAGTTCCTTCTTGAGCCGGTCGTACGCTTCCTGGGTGAGCCAGGCTCCCTCGTGAGTAGGCACTGTGCCTCCGTTTCTCCGGTGCTCACCGCCCTGGTGAGCACGTGTGAAAAACCCCGCCCCGGTGCGAGCCGCGTGGCCCAGCGTGTCCGGGTCGGGGATGTGATCTCGCGGCAAGTCTAGTGGAGGCCGCGCGCCCAGCCCAACGTGTCGCGTTCCACGACCGCAGTCGCAGGGGGGGGCGGGTCAGCCGGCGTCGTCCCAGCAGGTGTCCACGCCGGCAGTCGTGGCGATTCCCGTGGTGCGCAGCGTGACGCGGTGCGTGCTCGTGCGGCCGTTGAGCTCCTCGTCCGCCACGTGCCCGACCGTGACCTCGCGCCAGCCCACCACGGCGTACTGCTCGTTGAGGGCCTGCACCGCGCACGTGACCGTCTGGTCCGGGTCTTTTGTGAGGTCGAAGTCCGCGTAGACGTGACCGGCGTCCGTGATCTGGAAGCTGACGTCCTTGGCCACCGGCCGCTGGGAGTTCCCCCACACGATCCACACGACGAACAGGGAGGCCAGAAGGGTGGCAGCGGCCGCGATCACGATCCAGCCGCGTGTGGAGGGCCCCCGCCGCCGTGGCCGGTTGACGCGGCGGTGCCCGCCGCCGTAGCGCTGGGCGAGCACGCGGTCCGTTCCGGGTGCGGGCGCGCCACCGGGCGGCTGGGGGATCGCAGAACTCATGCCCCCACTCTACCGAGGGCCGGTGGGCGAAGACTGGGTACCCAGCGGCGGACGACGCCGCCGCGCGGCCGGTACGGGAGGCGTCGTCGGTCGTGAAGTGGCGTGACGCACGCGCCGCACGGCATTCGGGTGCGGCGTAGGATACCGGGGATTGCATTTTTACGGCGGTTTTCCGCGATGAGGTCTTGGAGGCATTCGTTCGGTGACGGACTATTCACAGTTGCGCCTGTTGGCGATCCACGCCCACCCCGACGACGAGTCCAGCAAGGGAGCCGCAACGATGGCCCACTACGCGGGCCTGGGCGCCCGCGTCATGGTGGCCACGTGCACCGGCGGCGAGCGCGGCTCGATTCTTAACCCCGAGATGGAGGGGGATGTCGCGGCCGAACGGGACCTCGCCGGCCTGCGCCGCCACGAAATGGCCGCTGCCGTGCGTGCACTCGGCGTGGAGCACCGCTGGATCGGCTTCATGGACTCCGGTCTGCCCGAGGGGGACCCGCTTCCCCCGCTGCCGTGGGGGTGCTTCGCACTGCAGCCGCTGGAGCGTGCCGCGGCGCCCGTGGTGCAGCTGGTGCGGGAGTTCCGGCCCCACGTGATCCTGACCTACGACGAGAACGGCGGCTATCCGCACCCGGACCACATCCAGACCCACAACGTGGCCATGGAGGCGTACCTGCGCGCGGGGGATCCGGACGCGTACCCCGGCACGGGCGAGGCCTGGGCCCCGTCCAAGCTGTACTACGACCGCGCCTTCAACGTGGAGCGCTTCGTCGCCCTGCACGAGGCGCTCGAGGCGCGCGGGCTGCAGTCGCCCTACGCCGAGCGGATCGCCGCCATTCAGGAGTCCGATCCGGAGGGCCACCGCCCGCCGGTGCCGCGCCACGAGACGACCACCAGGATCGAGTGCGCGGACCGTTTCGAGGCCCGGGACGAGGCACTGCGCAGCCACCGCACCCAGGTGGACCCGAACGGCATGTTCTTCGCGGTCTCCGCGGAGACGCAGGCGGAGGTGTGGCCGTGGGAGGACTACACGCTCGCGGAGTCCCGCGTGGACGCGCAGCTGCCCGAGACGGACCTGTTCGCGGGCGTCGCGGACGCGCCCTCGAACCCCGGAAGCGAGTGATCCCGCGTGCCCACGCTGCTGAGCGTCCTGAACGCGGCCACGCCCGCGCCGAGCCCCGAGAACACGCTGCGCCCCGGTCTCGACCCGAGCCAGGTCTCCCCGGGGCTGGTCGGGTTCCTGATGACCTTCGTGCTGGCGGTCGCCGTGGTGCTGCTGGTGATCGACTTCAACCGTCGCAACCGGCGGCTGCGCTACCGGGCGGAGTACGCCGAGCGGCGCGCGGCCGAGGAACGGGCCGCCACCGGTGCGCTCCCGGAGGGCACGACGTCGGCCGAGGGCCGCACAGCGGGTAACGACGCCGCCCGCCGCACCGGTGCTGAGAGCGACGTCGAGCGGTAGCGACGCCGTCCGGTCACCGCACACGGGCCGCGCACCCGACGGGCGGGACGGCTCCAGCCGGTCCTGACGGCGCCGGCCGCACTGTGAGACGGTGGTGCCATGCCGAATCGTCTGGCCGGTGCCACGAGTCCCTACCTGCTCCAGCACGCGGAGAACCCCGTGGACTGGTGGCAGTTCAGTCCCGAGGCCTTCGCGGAGGCGCAGACGCGCGACGTGCCGGTGCTGCTCTCCGTGGGCTACGCGGCGTGCCACTGGTGCCACGTGATGGCCCACGAGTCCTTCGAGGACCCGGAGACGGGCGACTACGTCAACGCGCACTTCGTTCCCGTGAAGGTGGACCGTGAGCAGCGCCCGGACGTGGACTCGGTGTACATGGCGGCCACCCAGCTGCTCACCGGTCAGGGCGGCTGGCCCATGACCGTGTTCCTGACGCCGGAGGGCCGCGCGTTCCACGCCGGCACCTACTACCCACCGCGGCCGGCGCACGGCAGACCCTCCTTCATGCAGGTCATGGTGGCCGTCACCGAGGCCTGGACCGTGCGACGGGACGAGGTCGAACGCTCCGCGGAGCAGCTGACGGAGGCCCTGGAACAGCACCCGGAGCTCGTCGACAGGATGCTCGCGGACGCCGGCCCCTCCGCGGTGGCCGAGCCTGCGGGGGACGGCGCGCGGGAACCGTCCGGTGAGCTCGCGGGTGAGTGGCTCAACGGCCTCGAACTCGCCCGAGACGCGGCCCACGAGGGCTTCGGCGGGGGCGCGAAGTTCCCGCCGTCCCCGGTGCTCGAGGCCCTGACGACGATTGCGCGGTCACCCTTCCAGGCCCACGAGGGCACGGCGTCCTCGTGGCTCATCCCGGAGCAGCGGCGAGCGGCACGCGAGCTGCTGAGCAGGACGCTGGACGCAATCGTGCTCGGAGCCCTCCAGGACCACGTGGGAGGCGGGTTCTTCCGCTACTCCGTGACGCCGGACTGGTCCCTGCCGCACTACGAGAAGATGCTCTACGACAACGCCCAGCTGCTGCGGGTGCTCGCCCGCACCGTGGTGATCCTGGAGCGTGAGGGGACGGACCCGAACCGTGCGGCGCGGTACCGTCACGCCGCCACCGCGCTCGTGCACTGGCTTCACCGGGAGATGGTGACCCCCCAGGGTGCGTTCGCGGCGTCCCTCGACGCGGACAGTGACCCGTCCCCGGACGAACCGCACGCGGAGCGCGAGGGTGCGTACTACACCTTCAGCCGCGTCGACGAGGGCCTTTCCAGCAGTGGGGGCGTCCGCCCCGAACCGGTCACCGCCGCGTGGGGTGAGGGGGGGCGTGTCACGGGGATCCTGGACGAGTCCCTCCGTGCCGCGCTGTGGCAGCGCAGGCTCGAGCGTACAGCGCCACACCGGGACGACAAGGTGGTCACGGCGTGGAACGGCATGATGATCGCGGGCCTCGCCGACGCCGCCGTGCTCCTGGACGCCCCCGAGTGGCTCGACCTCGCGGGCGCGGCCGCGGAGTTCCTGTGGGAGCACCACCGGGACGCGGCGACAGGGCGGCTCGCGCGGACCTCCCGCGGCGATGCGGTGGACCCGCACGAGGGCCAGCTCGAGGACTACGCGTGGCTGGGGGCGGGGCAGCTTGCTCTGTACCGCGCGACCGGGGACGGGGTCTGGTACGAGCGCAGCCGCGCGCTTGCGGAAGTCACCGTGGAGCGCTTCGTGCGCGACGACGCCGTCCTTGAGTCTGCGCGCCTGGACCCCACCCTCGTGACGGCCGGGGCGACGGGCCGTGCCGAGCCGTTCGACGACGTCGCCCCGTCCACCCCGGCCGTCCTCGCCCGGTGGCTCACGGACCTCTCTCGGCCCCGCACCGCAGGACGTGAGACCAGTGAACTCGTGGGGCGTCTGACCGCCCAGGCCACGGGTGTGGTGCTGAAGGCCCCCACCGCCGCCGGTGGAATGGTCTCGGCGGTGCTGGGCCGGGAGGACCCGCCCGCGCTGCTGGTGGCCTCGACGTCGGATCCCGCGCAGTTCCGCGCGCTCCTGGACACCGTGGGGGACCGGCGCGTGCTGGACGTGCTCGTGCTGGACGCCGCGGTGGCACCGTACGGGGTCCCGGAGACACCGGAGAAGTCAGGGAGCGCAGCCACCACGCAGACGTCGGAAACCTCGCAGACCCCGCAGCATCCCGGCGCCGGGTTCACGGTGTGGCTGTGCCGCGACGGGCGCTGCGAGCTCCCGGTGCACGGTCCGCAGGAGGTCGCACGCCTGCTGGGGTGACCTGTGGCTGGGCGGTCGGGAAGAACGGGTGGCCGAGGTGATCTGTCTGCCGCGGGTGCCAGGTTGCCCGGGGCGACCAGGCGCGTGAGGTGGCCCGGGCGCACCCGGGGTGCGGGCGGCGTCGTCGTGACCGCCGGGGGCTCAGCCCGCGAACATGGCGAGCATGATGGAGATGTAGTGGCACACGAAGCCGCCGATCGTGCACGCGTGGAAGACCTCGTGGAAGCTGAACGTGGCGGGACGCAGCCGCGGCCGCTTGAGGGCGTAGCAGACGGCGCCGCCGATGTAGAGCGCGCCGCCCACGATGAGCATGACCGTGGCAGGCACGTTCACCGCGAAGAACGCCGGGAGGTAGACCAGGGAGAGGCAGCCCATGACTACGTACAGCGGCGTGTAGAGCCAGCGCGGGGCGCCGAGCCAGAACACCCGGAAGGTGATCAGCAGGGCCCCGAGGGACCAGATCACCGCGAGCAGGACCGCTGCGCTGCGTCCGGGCAGGAAGCTCACTGCCAGGGGGGTGTACGTGCCCGCAATGATGAGCGCGATGTTCGAGTGGTCCATGCGCCGAAGGATCGCGTTCATGCGTGCGCTCCAGTAGAAGCGGTGGTAGACGGCGGAGGTGCCGAAGAGCAGCACGGCCGTGACGGCGTAGACCACGCAAGCCAGGCGCAGCTGCACGGTGGGAGCAACGACCACCGCGATGATCCCCAGTGCGGTGGCCACGGGGCTGAACCCCGCGTGGATCCAGCCGCGCCACGAGGGCTTGCGCTCCACGGTCACCGGCCCGTTGCGTGTCTGGCGCACCACCGTGGGGGGATCGTACGGGTCACGGCCTCCGGCGCGGTCGTCTCGCATGGGGGATCACACTGCCTTCCGTGACTGTTCCCACCGGCACGGCGGTCGTGGGGCGCTGCCGTGTTGGGCGGGCGCTACGGGTAGTTTAGTGGATGTGAATCCGCACAGGCCCGAGCAGAGTCAGGGGGCACGACCGTCATGAGGCTCCCCCGAGTCATGTACTCGTTCTACGAGCACCGCCTGGCGCGCACCCTCTCGCAGGAGGAGCTGCCCCACCACGTGGGAGTCCTCGTGGACGGCAACCGCCGGTGGGCCCGGCAGTTCGGCACCTCCACGGAGGAGGGCCATCGGGCCGGGGCGCGCAAGATCGTGGAGTTTCTGCGGTGGTGCAACGAGCTCGACATCCAGGTGGTCACCCTCTACGTGCTCTCCACCGAAAACCTCAACCGGCCGCCGGAGGAGCTCACCGCGCTGCTGGAGATCATCACGAACCTCACCCGGCAGCTGCAGGAGGAGGGGATCTGCCGGATGCAGGCGGTCGGGGCGCTGGCCACCCTGCCCCCGGAGCTGCAGGAGCAGCTGGCCAGCAGCGTCCAGCGCACCGCGGGGAACCCCGGCCCGCACCTGAACATCGCTGTGGGCTACGGGGGCCGCCAGGAGATCGTCGACGCCGTGCGCGAGGTCTTCACGGACGCCGCGTCCCGCGGGGAGTCCCTCGAGGCCACCGCGCAGGCCCTGAGCATCGAGGACGTCTCCGCGCACCTCTACACCCGCGGCCAGCCGGACCCGGACCTGCTGATCCGCACCTCCGGGGAGCAGCGGCTCTCGGGATTCCTGATGTGGCAGTCCGCGTACAGCGAGTTCTACTTCTGCGAGGCGTTGTGGCCGGACTTCCGGCGCGTCGACTTCCTGCGCGCCCTGCGCGACTACGCCCGCCGGCAGCGCCGCTTCGGCGGCTGAGCCCGGCGGCGCCAGACCTGTGCGCTGCCGCCACCAGGCCGACGTCCGATCGGCATTCGGCCTGGGGAGAGCGGGGCGGGGACGCCGCGAAGGCCGGCGGCGACGTCGTTCCCCGGGTGGGGGCGCACGGAACCGCGGCGCCTCAGCGGCCCTTCAACGGCCCCTCGGGGGCGTGCCCCAGTGAGGTCTCCGCGGCGCGTCAGTGGCCGGGGACCCGCCACGGGAGGTGGTGGGAGACGTCCGTGAGGTCGAAGTCCTCGCGGGTGAAGAGGTCGTCCAGCTGGTACTCGTCCACCCCCTCGACCACGAGCCGGTGCCCCTGGCCGGCGTACGGGCCGCTCAGCACATGGGAGTACACGCACACGCCGGTGGCCGTGTCCACGGCGATCCGGGTGGGCCCCGGTGCGAGCGGGTGGGCCGCCGTCACCGGGCGGTAGCGCACGGTGGGCTCCACGGTGGCGCACCACACCCGGCGCTTCGCGAACGCCCCGGCCGCCAGCGAGCGCAGCCGCGCGGGTCGCTGCTCCGGCAGGTACGGCGGGACCGGGGCCGGGCCCACGAGCTCCACGGGGTCGAGGATCGCCTGCCACCGGCCGCCGCCGAACACGGGGTCCCCGTAGGCGGCCTCGGGACGGCGGGTGACCAGGCCGTCGTCGTCGTACACGGGGGTCACGAGACCCGGCGGGAGCAGCCAGGAGCGCGGGGTGTCCGCCACGTAGAAGTCGTCCCGGGAGCGCTCCAGGGACGTGCTCGTGTACAGCGCGTGGCCCCGCAGCGTCTCGACCCGCAGGTCCGAGGGCCGGCGCAGCCAGGCTCGCACCGGCTGGGCGGGGCGGTCCTGCGCGCCCGGCACCCAGTGCAGGGAGAAACGCAGGGTCTCCCACCGCCACGGGGAGGAGCGGCACAGGGCGGCGAAGGACTCCTCGTGCACGGCCGTGTCCTCGGGTGCCCCGGACCAGGGGGACCCCTCGTGCGGGGGTGCCCCGCGCTGCCACGGTGCCCCGCTGCGCGAGGACGCTCCACCCTGCCAGGGTGCTTCCTCCTGCCAGGGTGTTTCCTCCTGCCAGCGGGCTCCGGTCTGCCTGGGCGTGCTCATGGCCCCAGTCTACGAAGTGGTTCTCCACAGGCCTGCGCCGCGCTCTCCCGGTGGGGCGGGGGCTGTGCCTAGGATGGGCGCATGATGCTGACCGCTGCGTCGGGCATCGGGGGGTTCGTGGGGGAGCACCTGAAGGACACGTCGCCCAGCGCGCAGCTGGCCGCGGTGGCCTGTGCCCTGGCCGTCCTGGTGCTCGCCTGCTCAGGAGTGTGGCTCGCCGCCACGGACATCCGCGAACACCGCCTGCCCGGTGCCGTGGTGCGTCCCCTCTACCCCGTGACCGCCGTGCTGCTGGCGGGTTCGGCGCTGCTCGTCCACGACACCGTGCGGCTGTGGTGGATGCTGTGGGGACTCGTGCTCATGGGCGGACTCTTCCTGGCGTTGCGGCTGATCAATCCCTCCGGCATGGGCATGGGAGACGTGCGGCTCGCGGGGGTGCTGGGCCTGGCCACGGGGTTCGCCTCGGTGGGCCACACCGTGCTTGCACTCGCCGTCACCTTCGTCTCTGCAGGGATCTTCTGCGCGGTGCTCATGCTCACCCGGCGGGCCGGGGCGGGCAGCCGGATCCCGCTGGGACCGTTCATGATCGTGGGCAGCCTGGGGGTCCTCACGTTCCTGTGACGGGTTTCCCGTGAGGGGTTTCCGTGACGGGCGGGCACGTACCCTGGGGAGCGACCACCCCGTGGGGAGGGTCCTCTCCGTGGGGGAGGAAACCTCTCCGCGTGGCTGTAGCACCCCGCCGTCACCGACCAGGAGGACCACCCCGTGGCCACACCCGAGTTCATCCAGCACCTGCGCCGCTCGATCGGCCACGACCTGCTCTGGCTGCCGGGGTGCACCGCCGTGGTGCTGCACGAGGGCCGTGTGCTGCTCGGGCGCCGCGCGGACAACGGGAACTGGGGCCTGATCACCGGCATCGTGGAACCGGGGGAGGACCCCGGTGTGGCCACCCGGCGCGAGTGCCTGGAGGAGACTGGGGTGGAGATCACCGTGGACGCGCTCGTGCGGGTCAAGGCCGGCGGGGAGGTGCAGTTCCCCAACGGAGACCGCTGCCAGTTCCTGGACCACACGTTCCTGTGCAGCTACCTCTCCGGGGACGCGCGGGTCGCGGACGACGAGTCCCTCGCCGTGGACTGGTACCCGGTGGACGAGCTGCCTCCCATGCCGGAGCACCAGGCCGAGCGGCTGCGGGCCGCGCTGGAGTTCACGGGGCGCACGGGCTTCGAGAGCTGAGGGGTTCGCGGGAGCCGACGAACACGTGGGCCGGGTAACCGACGAACCCGGGAATCAACGCACCGGGGAAACGACGAGCCGAGGAATCGACGAGCCGGTGAACCGGTGAGCGACGTGCTCTGGGTGCTCAGCCGAGCTGCGCCTGTGTTTCCTGCCGGGCGAGGGCGTAGCGGCGGCGGAACTCCTGCACGCCGACGTCGCCCGCGGGAAACAGCTCCCGGCTCACGGAGCGGGACCACTCGGGCAGCTCCTCCGTGGCCGCCCAGGCCGCCTGCCGCGCGGCACCCAGCGCCACGTACTCACCCGCCTCCGGCACCGTGACCGGCATGCCGAGCGTGTCCGGCAGGACCTCGCACAGCGCCTCGGACCGGGCGCCGCCGCCGATGAGCAGCACACGATCCACCGCCACGTGCGCCTCGCGCAGGATGTCCAGGCAGTCCGCGAGGGAGTTGGCCACGGAGAGCACGGCCGCCCGGGCGAGGTTCTCCCGGGTCAGCGAGGCGCGGTCATCCCGCCCAGGTGTCCGGTGGCTGTGGGCAGATTGGGCGTGCGCTCGCCGTCGAAGTAGGGCAGCAGCGTCAGCCCGCCCGCGTCCGAGGGACCGGACCGCGCGAGGCGGGTGAACTCCTCCAGGTCCACCCCCAGCAGATCTGCGGTGGTGGTCATGACGCGCGCGGCGTTGATCGTGCACAGCAGCGGCAGGAACCGGCCCGTGGCGTCCGCGAAGCCGGCGGTCACGGACGTCGGGTCCTGCGGCGGCTCGGGGCTGCACGCGAACACGGTTCCGGAGGTTCCCACGGACACCGCCACCTCCGCCTCGCGCAGGCCCAGGCCGAGCGCGGCGGCCGCGTTGTCCCCCGCGCCCGGGCCCACGACGACGTCGCCGCCGCACCCCCACTGCTCCCCGAGCGTGCCCGCGGCCTCACCGGGACCGAGCACCCGGGGCAGCTCGGGCACCGCACCGAAGTACTCCTCCAGCAGCTCGGGGCGGTAGCGATGGGTCGACGGGTCGAAGTAGCCCGTTCCTGAGGCGTCCGAGCGGTCTGTGACGCACTCCCCGCACAGCTGCAGGGTCAGCCAGTCGTGGGGGAGCATGACGCGCGCCACGCGGGAGGCGGCCTCCGGCTCGTTCTCCGCGAGCCACGTGAGCTTGGACAGCGTCATGGACGGGACGGGTGACATGCCCACCCGTTCCGTCCACCACCGGGGCCCGTGCTCCTCGAGCATGCGGGTGGCCTGGGGCGCGCTGCGGACGTCGTTCCACAGCAGCGCGTCGTGCACCGGGGCGCCCTCGGCGTCCAGCGCCACCATCCCGTGCTGCTGACCGGCCACGGAGACGGCGAGGACGTCGTCACGCTCCGGGACGCCCGCCCGCCGCCACGCGGTGCGCAGCGCGCTGAGCCAGTGCGCGGGGTCCACGCTCGTGCCGTCCGGGTGAGGGGCGCTGCCGGAGGCCAGGGCGTGGCCGGTGGTCGCGTCCACCACCAGGACCTTGCAGGACTGCGTGGAGGAGTCGATGCCGACGACCGTGGGGGTCATGACGTCCTTTCGTTGGCGTGGACAGGACCGGTGCCGTGCGACGCCGGGAGGGCGAGCTGAGGTGCGGCACCGGGAGTCCCGGGGCGGATCACCGCGCGGGGCGGGTCACTGCTCGCGGGGAGGTGCACCGCCGTGGAGGAGCCGCCCCAGCTCGTCGCGCAGAGCCGTGTCGCACACCAGGTGGTCCACCAGCCCGCCCCGCGCGGCGGCCAGAACGGCCGGTGCGCGCTCCGCTCCGGAGGCCACCCCGATCCTGTGGCGGGCCGCGCGCAGCTGCGCCACACTGGCCGAGACGACCATGTCCGCCACGGGCGTGTCCACCTCGTGGCCAGCCTCGTCCAGCAGGTGCCCGGAGACCTCGGCCACGGCCCCGGCGTCCCGGGCGGCGCGGGCGAGGTCCTCACTGACCCGCGGCCACACGGTCGAGCCGTCCGGGGACCACTCGCCGATGGCCAGCACCGCGACGTCGAGCGCGTCCGCGCGTCTCAGGGCGACGTCGACCTCGAGAGACTTCTTCAGCGCCGCGGCCTGGTCGACCACCAGGGGAGCCCACAGGGGCCACGCGGTGCGGCTGCGGAGCTCCTCGAACAGTCGCGGGGACTCGTCCTCCGTGGTGTCGTCGGTGCGCAGGGCACCCGCGAGCTGGACGACGTCGTTGTGAGGCAGCTCGGGGAGGTGCTTGACCGCGTGCTGGAGGGTGCGGGACCAGGAGATCCCGAGGGTGTCGCCGTCCTGGAGCACCCGTGTGATCTCCCGGGCGACGGCGCGGCCCAGAGCGTCCCGGTCGGCGGGCCACTCGGTGGTTCCCACCGTGACGAGGCGCTGCAGCCCGGCCGCTCGGGCGAGCTGCGCATCCGTGCTCTCGAGGGGGACGGCGATCTCGATCCGCACGATCCCTGTGTCCTGTGCCTCCTGCAGCAGGGCGGCCACCTGGAAGCGGGAGAGGTTGGCCTTCTTGCCGAGGCCCACCTTGGAGACGCCGTCCACGAAGTAGCCGTGGGCGAGGTGCGCCATGAGGCGCTGCCGCCGTTCGGGGTCCGTGGGAGGCCAGGAGTCCTTGACGGTCATGCGGTACCGCCTTCCGGTCCTGACAGGGGTGAGCAGGGGCGCTGTCCCAGCGATCCTACATGGCCGGCGTCACACCGCCCCGGGTCGTGGGCGGCGCCCGGTCCCCGCGCCCCGGCCCGGGCGGCAACGGCAACGGGGACCCGGCGGCGTCGTGCCACCGGGTCCCCGTGGGTGCGCAGCCGTCGCGCGGGCGACGGCGTCGGGCTCAGCCGCGCGGGATGTTGCGCAGGTTGGAGCGGGCCATCGACACGGCCTCGCCGGCACCGCGGTTGAGCACGATGCGAGACATGGCCGTGGCGAAGCCGAAGACCTGCTCGCTCTTGATCTTCGGGGGGATGGACAGCGCGTTGGGGTCGGTGATGACCTCCACGAGCGACGGGCCACGGTGCGAGAGCGCGGTGGTGAACGCCGACTCGAGATCCTTGGGCTTCTCCACGCGGATGCCCTGCAGCCCGGCGGCGCGGGCGATCGCCGCGTAGTCGGTCTGGGGGACGTCCACGCCGTAGTCCTGCAGCCCGTCCACGAGCATTTCCAGCTTGACCATGCCGAGCGTGGAGTTGTTGAAGACCACCACGGTGACCGGCAGGTCGTACGCGGCGAGCGTGAGCAGCTCGCCCATGAGCATGGACAGCCCGCCGTCGCCCGAGACCGAGATCACCTGGCGGCCCGGCTCCGCCATGGACGCGCCGATCGCGTGGGGCAGGGCGTTGGCCATGGAGCCGTGCAGGTAGGAGCCCAGGACGCGGCGGGTGCCGAGCGGGTTGATGTAGCGCGCGGTCCACACGTTGCACATGCCGGTGTCAGCAGTGAACACGGCGTCCCGGGCGGCCACCTGGTCCAGCACGGACGCGGCGTACTCGGGGTGGATGGGGGTGATCTTCTCGACCTTGCGGGTGTAGGCTCCCACGGCCTTGTTCATCAGCTTGTCGTGCTTGGCGAGGGTCTTGTCCAGGAAGGAGCGGTCCTTCTTGGGCTGCAGCTCGGGCAGCAGCTTGAGGATCGTGGACTTCACGTCCCCGTACACCGGCACGGTCACGCCCGTGCGGCGTCCAATCACTGCGGGGTTGGTGTCCACCTGGATGGTGGTGACGTCCGGGAGGAACTGGTCGTACGGGAAGTCCGTGCCCAGCATGACCATGACGTCCGCGTCGTGCAGCCCCTCGGCCGCGGCGCCGTAGCCCAGCAGCCCGGTCATGCCGACGTCGAACGGGTTGTCGAACTGGATCTGGTCCTTGCCGCGCAGCGAGTGGCCGATGGGAGCGTTGAGCGTGTCCGCGAGCGCGATGACCTCGTCGTGCGCGCCAGACACGCCGATGCCCGCGAAGATCGCAACCTTCTTGGCGGAGTTCAGGGCCTCGGCCATGCGGGCGATCGTCTCGTCGGAGGGCACGATCGAGCTGGGGGCGGGAACGGAGTAGGGACGGGCGTCGGCGGCCATGTCCGAGTCCGCGAGGTCACCGGGCAGCGTCACCACAGACACGCCCGGGCTCGTGACGGCGAACTGGATCGCGGAGGCCACCACGGAGGGCGACTGCTTGGCCGTGCTCACGAGCTCCGAGTAGACGGAGCACTCGGTAAAGATCCGGTCCGGGTGCGTCTCCTGGAAGTACCCCGAGCCGATGTACTGGGAGGGGATGTGGGAGGCGATCGCCAGCACAGGGGCACCGGAGCGGTTGGCGTCGTAGAGGCCGTTGATCAGATGCAGGTTGCCGGGACCGCACGAGCCCGCGCACACGGCGAGCTTGCCGGTCACCTGCGCCTCGGCGCTCGCGGCGAAAGCGGCGGCCTCCTCGTGGCGCACGTGGACCCAGTCGATGCCGCCCTTGGCGGAGCCCCCCGAGCGGCGGACCGCATCCACGATCGGGTTCAGGCTGTCGCCCACCACGCCGTAGATGCGCTCGACGCCCGCGGCGATGAGTTGCTGGATGATCTGGTCTGCAAGTTTCACGCGTTCTCCTCAGGAGGCGGGCCGCCGCGGCCGTGCCGTGCGGCGGGAGTGGAAAAAGTCGCTGCCCGCCAGCTTAGTCCCGTTCCCGGGGGCTCCCGGAACCTATGTGGCGAACGAGACAGGCCCTGGTGGGGCAGCGCACCGTCAAGTCGGGGTTGACGCAGGGCGGGGCGTCAATGTTTGCTTGACGCATGACAGAATCCGCAAAGAACGTCTCCCGCAACAACGGCTCCGCCCGCTCCGCGGGAACCACCACCGCCGTTCCGACCGCATGGGCGGGGGTCGACTGGGCTGCCATCGACTGGGCCCGTGTGGACTGGGTGCGCGCCTCCGCGCGACTCGCGACCGGCAGCCCAGGAGCCTGGGGCGATCTGCCCACCCGGGGTGCGCGCCGTCGAACGCCCGCCGCGGGCGACGTCGGCGGCGCCGAAGACCATGGAACCGAGGCGTTCGAGACCGACTGGAGCACGTGGCAGGCCCCGGCCCGCGCCTACCCGGTGACGGTCTACGGGATCCACGAGGCCACGCCCGGCCCGCGCTGGAAGGCGCTCTTCGACGCCACCTGGCCCGCGTACCGCTCGTGGTACCTCACGGGTCCCGGCACCCGCCCGAGCCTCGAGGAAGCCCGTGGCAGGCTCGAGGAGCACATGCCCGAGCTGGTGCCCACATGGCGCGAGCTCGTGGCGCAGACCGGCGGTGACGGCGACGCAGCGCGCTTCCTGACCATGTGGAACCTTCCCGCCTTCGCACCGGCGTGCTCGCAGCTGGCGACGGTGGGGGAGGAGACGTCCCTGACCCGCAACTACGACTACGTGCCGGAGCTGTGGGAGGCCACGGTGTACTCGAGCGAGTTCACCGGACGCAAGGTGATCGGCACGGGCGACTGCCTGTGGGGGCTGCTGGACGGGATGAACGACGCCGGTCTGGCCGTGTCCCTCACGTTCGGCGGGCGTCCCGGCTCCGGGCCCGGCTTCGCGATCCCCCTGGTGGTCCGCTACCTGCTGGAGGTCGCGGAGACCGCTGCCCAGGCGAGGAAGCTGCTGCGCGGGCTGCCCGTGTCCATGTCCTACAACATCACCGTGGTGGACGTCAGCGGTGAGCGCTTCACCGCCTTCGTGGCCCCGGGGCAGGACACCGAGTTCTTCGACGCGTGCACCGCGACCAACCACCGCGGCAAGACCCCGGAGTACCCGCAGAAGGCCGCGCAGTTCCACTCGGTGGAGCGCCTGGAGTTCCTGGACGCATCCGCCGAGCAGGGGGTGAGCGCCGCCGAGGCGCGGGACAGCTTCCTGCGGGATCCCCTGCACCAGGACCACTACTCGGCCGGGTTCGGCACGCTGTTCACCGCCCACTACCGCCCGGACCTGGGCACGGTCGAGTACGTGTGGCCCGGTGTCTCGTGGACCCGTGGCTTCGACGACCCGGACGACACCCTTGAACTCGTGCTCGAGGGACGGTGAGTCCGGCACTCGCCCCGGTTCCCGAGATCGGGGCGGGTGGTGCCATGATGGGATCCGTGAGCAGCCACACACCCGCCCCGTCCGGCCCCGAACCCTCCGTGTCCGACCTCGAGGACGCGGCGCTGCGGGCCCTCGCGCAGCTGAGCGGCCGCGGGGATCCCGAAGCGTTCCAGGCCCTGCTGCGGATCAGCGCGGCGGCGGGTGAGCACCTGGGGGTTAGTGCCCGCTCCGTGGCGGAGGCGGCCTCGTGGTCCGCCGTGGCCGGTGCCGCCGGCACCTCGCGCCAGGCGGCGTGGTCCCGGTGGAAGACCTGACAACCCTCCGCCGACGCGGTCCCCGGACCGCAGGACCACATCACCACCGGGCCGCAGCATCACAGAACGGAACTCGGCCACCCGAAACATCGGGTGGCCGAGTTCTGCGTCTCAGGACCGGGTCCGTGCGAGCCCGGCGGGCCGCCCGGGATCAGCTCAGTAGTTGCCGGTCATCGTGGTGACGTCCAGCGCTTTGTCCAGCTGCTCCTCGGTGAGCTTCTCGCCGTCCACGTAGCCGAGCTCGATGGTGGCCTCGCGCACCGTCATCTTGTTCGCGACGGCGTGCTTGGCGATCTTTGCGGCGGCCTCGTAGCCGATCGCCTTGTTCAGCGGGGTCACGATCGAGGGGGACGCCTCGGCCAGGAACGTGCAGCGCTCCACGTTGGCCTGCAACCCGTCCACCATCTTCTCCGCGGCCACGCGGGACACGTTGGCGAGCAGGCGGATGGACTCCAACAGGTTCGCGGCCATCACGGGAATGCCCACGTTCAGCTCGAACGCACCGTTGGTGGAGGACAGAGCCACGGTGGTGTCGTTGCCAATCACCTGCGCGGCCACCTGGATGGTCGCCTCGCAGATCACCGGGTTGACCTTGCCGGGCATGATCGAGGAGCCGGGCTGCAGGTCCGGGATGTGCAGCTCACCGAGACCGGTGTTGGGCCCGGAGCCCATCCAGCGGATGTCGTTCATGAACTTCATGTAGGAGTACGCAATGTTGCGCAGCTGCCCGGAGGCCTCCACCAGGCCGTCACGGTTGGCCTGCGCCTCGAAGTGGTTGCGCGCCTCGGTCAGCGGAAGGCCGGTCTCCGCGGACAGCAGCTCGATCACGCGCGCCGAGAAGCCGTCCGGGGTGTTGATGCCGGTGCCCACGGCGGTGCCGCCCAGGGGGACCTCCGCCACGCGGGGCAGGGAGGCGTCGATGCGTTCGATGCCGTAGCGCACCTGGGCCGCGTAGCCGCTGAACTCCTGGCCCAGGGTCACAGGGGTCGCGTCCATGAGGTGCGTGCGACCGGACTTCACCACGGTCTTGAACTCCTCCGCCTTCTTCTCCAGGGAGGTGGCGAGGACGTCCATGGCCGGCTTGAGGTCGTTGATCAGCGCGTTCGTCACGGCCACGTGCACGGAGGTGGGGAAGACGTCGTTGGAGGACTGCGACGCGTTGACGTGGTCGTTCGGGTGGACCTCCACTCCGGCGGACTCGAGCGCGCGGGAGGCCAGCGTGGCCAGGACCTCGTTGGTGTTCATGTTCGAGGAGGTGCCCGAACCGGTCTGGAACACGTCGATGGGGAACTCGCCGTCGTGCTCCCCTGCGGCCACGGCGTCCGCGGCGTCGCGGATGGCCTGGGCGCGCTGCGCGTCCAGCACACCCAACTCCTCGTTGGCGGTCGCGGCGGCCTTCTTCACCTGCGCGAGCGCCTTGATGTGCTCGCGCTCCAACGTGTTGCCCGAGATGGGGAAGTTCTCCACGGCGCGCTGCGTCTGCGCGCGGTAGAGGGCGTTCTTGGGAACGCGGACCTCGCCCATGGTGTCGTGCTCGATGCGGTACTCAGTGTTTTCAGCCATGTCGCCAGTTTACGGCCACCGCGCCCCTCGGCGCCCGACGAAGCGCCCCGCGATCCGGGCTCGCGACGACGTCGTGGTCAGACCCGCGACGTCGGCCGGGCACGACCTCGGGACCGGAGTCCTGGCGCTGCCGCGCCCGGTGAGGTCGGAGGGAGGTGGACGACGCCGCGCCGCCACGTGTCCTCGCGGGTCTGGTCCGTGTGCAGCAGGTCCTGGTACTCAGGACAACGGCGACGAGCAGGGATTCCCTGCTCGTCGAACGCCTGGGCGACTAGCTGATCTGGGGATCGTCGCTGTAGACCAGCTCGGCCTTGCCGTCCGCAAGGTGGTAGAACACGCCGATGACGGCGGCCTCACCGCGGGAGACAGCACCGGAGATCACGGTGGACTGGTCCAGCATGCGTGCCGCGGTCTGCTTGGTGTGCTCGACGACCATGTCCTGCAGGTCCGCGTTCCCGGAGCGCTGTGCCTGCAGGACGGACGGGGTGATGCGCTCCACCAGGTCCCTCTGGAAACCGGTGGGAAGCTCACCGGACTCCACGGAGTTCTTTGTGGCGGTCACCGCGCCGCACGAGTCGTGGCCGAGCACCATGATCAGCGGTGTGCCGAGCACGTCGATCGCGAACTCGAGGGAACCGAGCACGGCGTTGTCGATGACCTGGCCCGCGGTGCGGATCACGAACGCGTCCCCGAGGCCCAGGTCGAAGATGATCTCCGCGGCGAGCCGGGAGTCCGAGCAGCCGAAGATCACGGCGAACGGTTTCTGCGACTCGGCGAGGCTCTCGCGGCGCTGCGCGTCCTGGTGGGGGTGCAGCTTGTCCCCGGAGATGAACCGGGCGTTTCCCTCCTGCAGGGCCCGCCAGGCCTCGGACGGGGTGCGGGGTGCGTGGTCCACGCTGGTTGTCTCAGTGCTCACGGTGGGACTCCATGACTCGAGGAGGGGTGACGCGGCGCGGGACTGCGCGCCGCAGTTACAGAGTAGCCCCGCCGGAGCGGGGGCGTACCGGGGAGACGGGAGCTGGGGTGGGGGCGACGTGCCGGGCGACGGCGTGCCGGGGCCGGAGTGGGCCCGTGCGCTCAGGAGCGGGAGAGTGCTTCCGCCACGAGCTGGAAGTCCGCGTCCGGGGCGTCGCCGCTGAGCACCACCGTGGAGTCCTTGAGAGTGCCCACCCACGCGGTGAACGCGTCCTGCTTGCCGGAGGCGTCCCGGTGGTGGATCTGCCAGGTGACGCCCGCGACCTCCTTCTCGTCCGTCACGGGCACCAGCTCGGTGCGCTGGGCGAGCCACGTGGGGTTGGACTCGGCGGTCTGGGCCATGTCCACCAGGTGGTAGCCGGGGGAGAGGAAGCCCACGTTCCACAGCGGCACACCGTCCTGGGACTTCTCGTCCCAGCGCGCGTAGTTGGCGCTCCAGCCGTCCCCGAGGTCCGGTGCGGCCGGGGTGAAGGACGCCTGGTCCGCGGCGAAGGTGGCCTCCTGTGCCACGTCCACCTGCGCCCGGTAGGGCTGGGCGTCCGGGCGGGGCTGCAACCACAGGAACGGCAGCAGCAGGAGCAGCAGCACGATCATCGAGATCACCATGCCGCGCACCGGGGCGTTGATCCGCGAGGCCTGCTTGGTGGTGAGCTGCGGGGTGGGCTGCTCGGCCTCCGGGGTGTCCGTGGCCTTCGTGCCCGCGTCGTCCGTCGCGGCGGCGCCGCCCGCCGTCGCATCGGCCGTGGTGCCCGCGTCCCCGGCAGCGCCGGTGCCGGACGTCTGCGCCCCGGCTGCCGCGGCGTCGTCGTCGGGGGCTGCGCCGGAAGGGGGCGTCGACGGCGCGGGGCGGGGATCGCGGGAGGGCCCGGAAGCAGAAGAACTCACGTCCTCCATTGTGCCGTGCCCGCGCGGACCCGCCCAACAGGACAGGCCCGGGGATATGCTGGGGGCACCCGTGGTGGCGCCCGGGCCCAGGTGGTGGCGGGGCGCACCGAAACTCGAAGGTGAGGAACAACGTGGCAGAGAACACCCAGCACGGCAGCTCGGGAAATGCAGCGGACCGCAACTTGGCGCTCGAACTGGTGCGCGTCACGGAGGCCGCGGCGATCGCGGGCGGCCACTGGGTGGGTGCCGGTGACAAGAACAGCGCGGACGGTGCGGCGGTGGACGCCATGCGCTCCTTCCTCTCCACCGTGGACTTCAACGGCACCGTGGTGATCGGCGAGGGGGAGAAGGACGAGGCCCCCATGCTGTTCAACGGCGAACAGGTGGGCGACGGCAGGGGCCCGGCCTCGGACGTCGCGGTGGACCCCATCGACGGCACGCGCCTGACCGCGCTCGGCATGAACAACGCGCTCGCGGTGATCGCCGTGGCGGACGGCGGCTCCATGTTCGACCCCTCGGCCGTGTTCTACATGGACAAGCTCGTGGTGGGCCCGGAGGCCGCGGACATGGTGGACCTGCGCCTGCCCGTGAAGCAGAACATCCACCTGGTGGCCAAGGCCAAGGGCGTGAAGCCCAACCAGGTCACCGTGTGCGTCCTGGACCGCCCCCGGCACCAGGGCCTCGTGGAGGAGATCCGCGCGACAGGTGCCCGCACCCGCATGATCCTGGACGGTGACGTGGCCGGCGCGATCGCCGCGTGCCGCGAGGGCACCGGCGTGGACATCATGATGGGCATCGGCGGCACCCCGGAGGGCATCGTCACTGCGTGCGCCGTGAAGGCCACCGGCGGCGTGATCCAGGGCCGCCTGGCGCCCACGGACGAGGCGGAGCGCGAGAAGGCCGCCGCCGCCGGGCTGGACGTGGACCGGATCCTCACCACGGACGAGCTCGTCACCTCCGACAACTGCTTCTTCGCCGCCACCGGCATCACGGACGGCGACCTGCTGCGCGGCGTGCGCTACCGCGGGCGCACCATCACCACCCAGTCCATCGTGATGCGCTCCCGCTCCGGCACGGTGCGCATGGTCGAGGCCGAGCACCTTGCCAAGAAGTGGGAGAAGTACGAGCGCCACCAGAAGTGACCTCTGCGTCCCACGACGACGACGGCGCGTCCGCCCTTTCCGGGTGGGCGCGCCGTTCGCATGCGCGTCCGGGGCGGGGCCCGCACCCGGCTAAGCTGGGGCGCGGTGTTCATGGGCATGAGGAGAGGACAGACACCGTGACGTTGAACGTGACCCCCAGCGGGAACCGTCAGAGCTGGGACGCCCGCGTGCGGGTCACGGGCGGGCACCCGGACCTCCTGTGGGGCATCGGCGAGGCCGAGGCCCTCACGCGCGACGACGTCCGCGTGCAGCGGGTGGCCGTGGACCGCGGCAACCAGACCGTGGGGTACGGCCAGCTGCTGGTCTACCCGGAGGACCGCCACACGGTGGTGGACGCCAAGTCCCTGCACGTGAAGAACCCGCGGGACCTCGTGGCCGTGCTGGCCGCGCTCCAGGAGCACTCCCGCACGGTGCACGACGCCGCCGTGCTGCGCGTCAGCCCCGACACCCACGCCACCACGGAACTTGCCGACGAGCTCGCGGAGGCGGGCTACCGACGTCGTGACAAGCCCCGGCGCGGCGAGGCCGGCCCCCGCCACCTGGTGGTGCGCCTCGGGGAGACCGAGGGTGAGCTGTCCAAGCGGCTGTCGAGCGAGACCCTGCAGCGCTGCCGCGCGGGGCTGCGGGACTCCGGGGTGCGGGTCCGGCGCGTGAACGCCTCGGACCGGGACCTCTCCCACGTGGGTCTGCGCACCCAGCACATCCGCGAGCTGCTGAGGGCCGTGGGGGAGAACTCCGTGTTCCTGGTGGCCACCGAGCGCCCCGAGGACGGGCCGGAGAAGGCCCTGGGCTACCTGTGGTTCGTGCACACCGGCGAGTCCGCCATGATCTACCGCCTCGGCTTCACGGACCGTGCCCGGGAGCTCGGGGTGGACGACGCCCTGCTGCTCACCGGTCTCGTCCAGCTCCAGCAGCGGCTCGTGCACAAGGTGCTCGCCGGGGATCCGGACCAGCCCGGCCAGCCCATGGTGCTGCGCGAGCTCGCGACCGAGGACGTCGAGGTCCTCGGCACGTGGGAGTACCCCCTGGTGGGGGAGTTCCAGATCGCGGGCCGCGCCGAGAAGACGCGACGCCGCGTGCTCGGCCGGCGCTCGCGGCGGGCCCGGCGCGAGGAGATTCTCCCGGAGGCCGCGAGTTCCGCGGACGAGTCCATTCCGGCGCCCCCCGCAGCTTCCGAGGAAGAGGCCGTGCGCGCGGGACGCGACGACGCTGCTGGTGCCGATCGCGACGACGCCGTGGCCGAGGCCGCTGAGACCGGGGCCGTTGACGCCGGGTTCGCCGATGGCGGGGCCGCTGGCACCGGAGCTGCGCCCGGGAACGACGCCGTCGACGTCGCCGAGCCGGGTGCCGCCCCGTCGCGCAAGGCCGCCAAGGCAGCGAAAGCCGAGAGCAGGGCGGCGAAGAAGCACACCAGATCGGTCAAAAAGGTTGCGCCAGTACAGGCTGCGAAGCGCACCAGGCGAGGCAAGCGGCGGGGACAGCCCGAGTCCGGTGCCACGGGGCCGGCTGCCGGGACGACCGACACCACGGCGCCCGAGACTCAGCGCGCGGCGGACGGTCTGCTGCGCCGGGCCCTCGCGGAGGGCCGGGCGGCTGTCAGGGACGCCGCCCGCTGGTGAACTCCGGCGGGGGCTAGGCCCTGCCGGAGACGAGGTTGGCGACGCGAGCCGTGACGGACTGCGGCAGCAGACCGGTGATTCGTTCGAGGCCGTGGTAGGCCCGGGGAAAGACGACGCGGGGCCGTTTCTTCTCCAGCGCGGTGAGCGTGGCGGCCACGAGGTCCTCCGGTTTCGCGGAGCGCCCGAGGTCGATTGCGGAGGCGTTCGCCACCCGGAAGAAGTCCGTGTCCACGGGTCCCGGGTTCACGCTCAGCACCTGCACGCCGTGCTTGCGGGCCTCCACGCCCACGGCCAGGGAGAACCGGTCCACGAACGCCTTGGACGCGCTGTACGTGGCCATGGACGGCAGTGGCTGGAAGCTCGCCACCGAGGCCACATTGACGATGGCACCGCTGCCGGCGACCGTCATGGACTGAAGCGCGGTGTGCGTGAGCGTCATCAGCGCCCGCACGTTCACGGTGAGCTCCTCCAGCTCACGGTCCAGGTCCAGGGCGGCGAACTCGCCGTGCGTCCCGAAGCCCGCGTTGTTGACCAGCAGGTGCACGGGGTTGCACTCGAGGACGTCCACGAGGGTGTCGATGCCGTCCTGCGTGCCGAGGTCCGCCGCGACGATCTGCGCGGCACCGCCGGTGGCCTCCTGGGACAGCTCCGCGAGCTTCTCGGTGCTGCGCCCGGTGAGGATCAGCGCGTACCCGCGCTCGTGCAGGGCCCGAGTGAACGCCCGGCCGATCCCTCCGGTGGCACCCGTGATCAGCGCCGTGCGGGTCATACGTCGTCCTTCTTCCCGCGCGGCGTCGTCGCCCGGCTGCCCAGGCCCGCGACGCGCTGGCGCAGACCACCGGAGCGCTCGCGCAGGCTCCCGGCCCGTTCGCGCAGCGCGCCCGTGAGCGAGCCGAGTCCCTCGCGGGCCGCCCGCACCCCGCTGTACGCCGTGTACCCGGCGCGGGAGACGGGGAGGTCCCAGGTGCCCGGGTAGGAGACCGGCTCGCCGCCGAAGGACTTCTTGAAGGACGTGAACCCGTACCACTCGTGCTCGGGCCCGGCGTCCTCCGGTGCGGTGCCGAAGAGGTCGAACCACGTGAGGCCCTTCTCCTTGGCGTCCATGACCATGGTGACCACCAGGGGGATGCCCGCGGAGAGCTTGCGGTGCTCCTGGTCCATCGCGGCGTGCGCGTAGGTGCGGGTGTCCGCGGAGTCGTACACGAGCGACGCCGCGATCGGCTCGCCGTCGAGCTTCGCCAGGTAGAGGCTCGCCGCGTCCACCGGCATCAGGGAGGCGACGACGGCGCGCAGGTAGTCGTCCTGCTGCCGGTTGAAGTTCCGGCGCTTTGCGGTGTCGTCCAGGAACCGCAGCAGGTGCTCCACGTCCGCGGGGTCCTGCGAGCGCTCGATGCTCACGCCCTTCTTGTGGATGTTGCGGTACAGGTTGCGGTTGGTGGACTTCATGTCCTTGAGCAGGTCCTTGGTGTCCTTGCGCAGGTCGATCAGCTGGGTGTGCCCCGGCTGCACCTGGCGCGGCGCACGCTTCATCCCACGACGGCGCAGCGAGGCCTCCGCGGTCTCCAGGCCGTCCACGGTGTGCCCGTTGATCGGCTCCACGCGCACGAACCAGCAGCGGTTGGCCCGCGCCTGGGCGGTGAGGTCCGCGAGGGCACGGTCGAAGGCTTCGGGGGAGTCCGCCTCCGGGCCGTACGGGCAGTAGAGGTAGCGGCCCGTCCGGCCGCCCTCCACGGTCGCCAGGTAGCGCCATCCGGGGCCCTCGGCCTGGATCACGCGGTGTCCGATGCTCTGCTGGAACTGGGCCCACTCGGGGGACTGCAGGATGTTTGCCACGGCTCCACTGTACCGATGCCGCTGTACCGATGCTGCTGTGCCGATGCCCCCGGACGGATCCTGCTGCACCGGTCCTTCCCTCGCCCACGGGCGCGGTGGAGCGCGCCCGCCGTGCCGGGGCGGTTTCCTGCGCAGTCGACGGCCCCGGGGGCCGGGCCCCCGTGAGGGCTGCCGGTCAGGGGACGGAGCACGTGCCGTTCGGGGACAGCGTCTCCTCGGTGGAGACCTTCAGCGCGGCCGGGACCACCGCGGCGGTCCCGATCCCAACACCTCCACCGATCACAGATCCGCCACCGACGACGGACACCCCGCCCGCGGTGGAGCCCGCCGCTGCGGTGTTCGTCTCCCCGGAGGACGACGACGCCGCGCCGCCGGCCGCCGGAGCCGCCTGGGCGCCGTCGCCGTTGGCCTTCGTGAGGACCTGAGCGAGGTCCGCGCGGAACTGGTCGTAGTCCGGGTAGGTGGGGAAGGACTGGTCGTAGTAGGGCGGGCCGGCCGCGTAGGCCTGCAGCTCGTGGTCCTTGGCCTTGGTGGCCACGGTGACCATGGAGCCGATCGAGGACTGCGGGATGTCCGTCTCGAGGATCCGCTGCCCGGAGCTGGCGAGCTCGTCGAACTTGGTGGCCACGGTGACCGGGTTCAGCTGCGAGAGCATCGCGGCCTGGACGCAGCGCTGGCGGGCCTGGCGGTCGTAGTCGGTGGCGCCCTCGCGGGAGCGGGCGTACCAGAGGGCGTGGTAGCCGTCCATGTGCTGCACGCCGGGCTCGATCCACCCCAGGATGGGGTTCTTCTCACCGGTGTCCAGGTTGGTGCCGCCGCCCATGGGCACGCGTCCGCCCACGTTGAGGTCGATGCCCCCGAGCGCGTCCACGAGGGACGCGAAGCCGTCCATGTCGATCAGCGCGTACGCCTGGATCTTCAGGCCCGTGACACCCTCGGCGGCCTCCTTGGTGGCCTGCGCCCCGGGGTCGGCGACGTCCGGGTAGAGGTCCTCGTGGTTCTGCATCACGTCCGTGTAGACGGCGTTCATGATGCACTCGTCCCCGCAGTTGAAGCCCTCCGGGTAGATCCCGTGCAGGGGGGAGTCCTCCGGGAAGGGGACGTTCTGCAGGTTGCGGGGCAAAGAGATGGTGACGGTCTCACCGGAGGACGCGTCGATGCTGAGCACCGTCATGGAGTCCGGGCGCCGCCCCTCGCGGTCCTCGCCGGCGTCCCCGCCCATGAGCAGGATGTTGTAGCGCCCGTCCGACGCGGAGAACGGCATGCCCCCGCCGAAGATGTCCGAGACGGCGCCGCGGGCCACCGAGACCAGGTGAGCCGCGTATCCGAGCCCGCCGCCGGTGACGACCATGGCCAGCACAGTGGTGACGACGACGCCGCGCCGGGCACTGTCCCCCAGCAGCCCGGGGCGGATGGTGCGCAGTGTGTCGAACCACAGCAGCACCCAGCCGACTGCCAGTGCCACGAGCCCGTACATCAGCAGGGCAGAGGTCACGGAATTGGTCAGCAGCCACACCAGGGCGGTGCGCCACACGAACCACAGCAGCACGGCGAGCACGACCAGCGCCCAGACCACCGCGGTGATCCTTACGGCGATCCGTCCGATCAGCCGCTTGCCCGCCACGAGCTGGGCGGAGCCGGGCACCAGCAGCGTGGCACCGAGCAGCCACCAGGCCCGCTTCGTGCGGGTGGCGGGTGCGGCGAAACGCGGACTGCGCAGGGGCTCGCCCACCCGGGTGCGGGCGCGGCGCGGACCGTCCTCGGGATCGCGGACGGCCGAGGCACCCTCGGCAGGGAGGTCCTGCGCGGCGTCGTCGGGGAACGCACCGTCCGGGTGTGCGCCACCGACGTGCGCGCCGTCGAGGTGGGCGCCGCGGGCCGGGGGCACCTCGTCGTAGGCGCGTGTGGCCGAGGGGAGGGGACGGCCGTCCTCCGGGTGGTCGGTTGATCCGTTCACGTGCAACTCCGTGCTGAAGGGGAAGTCGGTGTTGCGGGGAGCCGACGCTGCGGCCCACCGGTCCGTGGCCCCGCCGAGGAGGGGACACGAGTGGCTCATTGTGCCCCGCTCACCTGGATCCGGGCCGACAGCCCACCCCGGTGCGGCGGCGCCGGCTCAGTCCTTGGAGCTCGCGCCGCGGGCCACGGCCTCCCGGAGGGCGGAGCCCTTGCGGTGCGCGGCTTCGGAGAGCTCCGCGGCGACGTGCTGCAACCGGTCCCGCAGCTGCTGCGCGGAGGTGCTCGACGCCGAGCCCAGCACCCGCGCGGCGAGCAGACCGGCGTTGCGCGCACCGTTGATCGACACGGTGGCCACGGGCACGCCCGCGGGCATCTGCACGATCGAGAGCAGGGAGTCCATGCCGTCCAGCGTCTTCAGAGCCACGGGGACGCCGATCACCGGCAGGGGGGTCACGGAGGCGAGCATGCCGGGCAGGTGGGCGGCACCGCCGGCACCGGCAATGATGACCCGCAGGCCGCGCTCGTGGGCGGTGCGGCCGTACTCGAGCATCTCGGACGGCATCCGGTGGGCCGAGACCACGTCCGCCTCGTAGGGTACGCCCAGTTCCTCGAGGGCCTGGGCGGCCGCGCGCATGGTGGCCCAGTCCGAGTCCGAACCCATCACGAGCCCCACCAGGGGTACGCCAGTCTGGGCGGCCGGGACCGCGCCCCACGTCGTCGTCCCCCCGCTGTCCACGGCGGTGGGCCGGGCGTGGCGGTCCTCGCCGTCGCGCAGGATGCTCGCCGCGTGCGTGGCGATCTCGCGCAGCGCCGTGAGCTCGTGGGCGTCCCCGACCACGTTGACGTGGCCGATCTTGCGGCCCGGGCGCACCGACTTGCCGTAGTTGTGGATCTTTGCGCGGGGCTCGGCGCTCATCGCGGCGGGGTAGGCCGCGAAGAGGTCCTGGTTGTCCCCACCCAGGAAATTCTTCATCACGGCTGCCTCGGCCACCACGTCCGTGGCACCCAGCGGCCAGTCGAGCACGGCCCGCAGGTGCTGCTCGAACTGGCCCGTGACGGAGCCGTCCATGCTCCAGTGCCCGGAGTTGTGGGGGCGCATGGCCAGCTCGTTCACGGCGAACCCGGTCTCCGTGCCCGGCGTCTCGAAGAGCTCCACGGCCATCACGCCGGTCACTGCGAGGTCATGGGCGAGCTTCACGGCGGCGGCCTGCGCGGCACTGGCCACCTCCGGGTCCAGCCCGGGAGCGGGGGCGATCACCTCGTCGCACACACCGGCCACCTGGATGGACTCGACGACGGGCCACGCCACGGTTTCGCCGGACGGCCTGCGGGCGACCATTGCGGAGAGCTCACGGCTGAACGCCACGGCCTCCTCCGCGAGCAGCCCCTCCTCGGAGTCCGCGGCGGCCGAGCGCTCGAACCACTCGGCAGCGGTGCCGCTCGTGGCCTGCTCCGCACGCTCGACCCGCAGCACGCCCTTGCCGTCGTAGCCGCCGCGCGGGGTCTTCAGGATCACGGGCCAGCCGACGCGATCGCCGAAGGCCACGAGGTCCTCGGCGGTGTGGACCTCCGCCCACTCGGGGTTGGGCAGGCCCAGATCGGCCACGGCGCGGCGCATCACGAGCTTGTCCTGCGCGTGCACGAGCGCGGCGGGCCCGGGGCGAACGGCGACCCCCTGGGCCTCCAGGGCCTTCAGGTGCTCAGTGGGCACGTGCTCGTGGTCGAAGGTGAGCACGTCCACCTCCGCGGCGAAGCGGCACAGGGTGTCGAGATCGGTGTAGTCGCCCGCGGGAGCGGTGCGGACGGCCGCCACCGCGCTCACCTCGGGGCTCTCCGCGAGCACGCGCAGCTCCACTCCGAGGGCGGTGGCGGCGGGGGCCATCATGCGGGCGAGCTGCCCGCCGCCCACGACGCCGATGACAGGACCTGTCTCAGGAGAATTCACCCTCCCAGGCTATCGCCACAGCTGACGTCCAGTCATGTCGGAGTACGATGCACTCATTCATCCGGCGCCCACGGTGAGTCCCGGGCGCGACGACATCCGTCCGGGTGGGACGCACGCACGAGACGGTCCCCCCAACCTTCCTCCGTCCCCGATGAGCAGAGTGAGACCGAACCCTTGAACACCGTGGTTGAGCGCGCGCACGCGCTGTGGGAACTGTTCGTCAAAGAGCTCGCGAAGTTCGGACTGGTGGGGGCCGCTGCGTTCGCCATCAACGCCACGCTCGTGTGGCTGCTCATGCACACGCCCTACTTCGCGGACAGCCACATCAAGGCCAAGGTGGTGGCCACCGTGGTGGCCATCGTCTTCTCGTGGGTCGCCAACCGGCTGTGGACTTTCCGTGACAAGCGCCAGGACGACAAGAAGAAGGAACTCGTGCAGTTCCTGGTGGCCAACGGGATCGGCATGGCCATCGAACTCGGCTGTCTGGGCGTGAGCTACTACGTCCTGGGCCTGACCTCCGCAACGGCCTCGTTCATCTCCGGCACGATCATCGGCACCATCCTGGGCACCGTCTTCCGCTACTTCGCCTACCGTTTTTGGGTGTTCAGCACCAAGCTCGACCAGGACCCGGACTTCGCGGACAGCCCGGACCAGGAGTTCGCCTTCATCACCGGTCAGATCCCGGTGGTCCACCGCCACGACCACGACACGCAGCAGCGTCCCCGCCACGGCGGCGGCTCCCACGAGGGCAGCTCGTCCGGTGGTTCCGTGCACGGGGCGGGCACCGGGAACATCGACGACACGGACTCCGAGCCCGACGACGACGCCCGCCGCGCCTCCTGAGTGACGGCTCCGGCCGCGCGCTGACAGGCAGACAGGACGTCTGCGCGTCCGGGCGCGTCGGCCCGCCACGGAGCCGTTGCGGGGCCACCAGCCAGCATTGGACCGTCAGAGCTGGGTGGCGCGTTCCTGGGTGAGGACGTCCTCGGTGGCATCCTGCGGCCCGGCGGCCAGCAGCACGGCCCCGCCGCGAGCCACGATCCCCAGCGTGCTCAGCAGCGTGGTCTCTCCCCAGCCGTCGTCCAGCGGGAGGAACACGGTGCCGACGGCTTCCGGAGAGGCGGTTTCCAGGGCCCTGCTCAGCAGCTGCCCGTGGGTCGCGCCGGAGGGCAGCGCCCCGGCGGAGGGGTCCGGTTCCTCGAACCCGGTGTAGGTGTCCGGCTGGGCGCGCACCTCGGCGCAGAAGTCCACGGCGTCCCCAGGCAGGGGGTCGGAGCACGCAAAGGCCAGCGCCGGGGTGGCGACGACGAGCTCTGTGCCGGCCACGGCGTCGTCGTCGTGGCCTTCCAGGCGGGCGTGCAGGACGGCGTCAGCGTCCGCGGCGAACTCGATGCGCGCACCCACGCGAAGTGCGGCGAGGCTCAGGACCACCAGCCGCCAGTGGGGTGCGGGGGAGATGCGCACGGTGTCCCCGGAGGCGACATCCAGCTCGTCCACAAGCAGCCCCGCGGACTTCTCCACCCAGTTGACGAGGACGCGCCCCGAGAGCTCCACGCGCTCGGGGCCGTCGCGCCAGACCAGGGCCGGTGTGGGCCGCTCGGAGACCGCTGCGAGGGCCCCCGCGAGATCGTTCGGTGTGCGTCCCACGCAGAAACTCCTTAGGGTAAGTGACCGGGCCCCGGGGGCGCGGGCGGCGCGCCGGTGAACCGGGGAAGCCCAGGATACTCGGCTTGACTACCCGGGACTTATACGCGTGTAATTAGGGGGTCCACCTGGCAGACAGGGGTGCGCCCCGTCACGCGAACCCGCTCTCGGCCGGGACAACCGGGCTGGTTGAGGGCACAGAGACGACGAATGCGCGGGACGGAAGGACAGACATGGGAGAGGCCGCACGCCGCCGCCACGACGGATGCGAGGACTCGGACTCCGGTTCCACGGACGGCGCCGTTCCCGTCGACTGGTTCGTGGATCCCGTGGACCAGGTCCGCGGCACCGCCGGCGTCACCACGCTGGACGACCTCGCCTCGGCCTTCCTGGCCGCCCACCCCGAGGTCGCCGGGGACGTGCTCCTGCGCTCCGACCGCAAGAAGCCCCGCGAGCCCGAGCCCCCCGCCCACACCCCCCAGGAACTGCACGACATGGAGGTCCACGACGTCCAGAGCGTGGACGCGTCCGTGTGGCAGGCCGTGGCCGGGGTGTACTCCGTGAGCGAGGGCGACGCCGAGGGCGAGCTCGCCTGGCAGACGGATGCCCTGTGCGCCCAGACGGACCCCGAGGCGTTCTTCCCGGAGAAGGGCGGCTCCACGCGGGACGCCAAGCGCGTGTGCGAGGCCTGCCCCGTGAGCGGGCAGTGCCTGGACTACGCCATGACCAACGACGAGAAGTTCGGCATCTGGGGCGGGCTCTCCGAGCGCGAGCGGCGCAGGCTGCGCCGCCGGGGCCGGTGAGTCGCGTGGCCCAGGACCCCGCTCCCCGCCGCAGCTGTTCCCGGCAGACGTGCAGCCGCGACGCCGTGTGCACGCTGACCTACGTCTACGCCGACTCGACGGCGGTGATCGGTGCGCTCTCGGCGCGCCGTGAGCCGCACGCCTACGACCTCTGCCCCGTGCACGCGGACGCCCTGACCGCGCCCCGTGGCTGGCGGGTGGTGCGCCTGGAGTCCCCGGACGGCTGGGGCCGTGACGACCTCGACGCCGTGGTCCAGGCCGTCCGCCCGGAGGAGGAGCCCGCGGTGCGCCGCGGCCCCCGTGGCACGTCCCTCGGTGCGGCGCGGCCCGCCGGCGCGGCCTCGCCCGGGGCCCGCGTGCTCCGCGACGTCTCCTACCGGCCCGAACTCTCGGACGAGGACGCCTCCCGCCCCGGTGTACGCGGCGACGATCCTCGCGGCGCCGACGACGACGCCGCTCGCGGCGGCCAGCGCGCCGCCGACGGTTCTCGCGGTGCCGCCGAACGCGGTGTTTCCGCAGCGCGTACGGACGGGTATTCTGGGCACACCCGCCCAGTTGCGAACGCAAACACGCGCCTGCCCGAGTCCGGACGTTCCGTGCCCCTCCCGGAGGCGCTGCGGGCCCCGCACCTGCGGCGGCCGTAGCAGCCGCCCACCCACGGGTGAGCGGGACCGCCCGCCGGAACCGGCCCTCACCCGGGGCCGCCCGGCACCGGTCCCGCGGCATCACCCCCGGTTCCACCCCAGTGAGGTACCCATGACCGCTTCCCGCCACTCTTCTGGAACGAGCCCCGAGGGTTCCCGCCCCGGCGCATCCTTCTCCGCCTCCTCTGACAGCCCCGCCACCACGCCCGGCGGGGCCGGCGCCGCGCGCGGCCTGACGCGCCGTCGCCTCGCCCTGGGCTCCGTGGGGCTGCTCGCTGCCGTGGGCCTGAGCGCGTGCGGTGCGGACTCCGGCGACGACGGCGGGGCCGAGGCCTCGGGATCCGCGGGTGCGTCGTCGTCGGCGAAGGCCCCCGGTGTGACGGTCAGCCCGACGGCCGACGCCTCGATGGTCAACCCCGTGGACCCCGTGGTGGTCACCACGGACGCGGGGACGCTCACGGACGTGACCGTGACGGCGTCGAGCTCGGGGGAGAAGGCCGAGGGCGCGATCGGCAAGGACGGCACCGAGTGGCGCTCCGCGAAGCCGCTGGCGTTCGACGAGACGTACACCGTGGACTACACGGCGCGCAGCGGGGACCGGGACACCACCGGGCAGAGCGTGTTCAGCACCGTGGACGCGGCCCACGAGGCGGACGTGAGCATGAACGTCAAGGACGGGCAGACCTACGGCGTGTGGCAGGTCGTGGAGTTCAACTTCTCCGAACCGGTGAGCGCCAAGGACGCCGTGGAGAAGGCCATCTCCGTGGAGGGCGCGCACAAGGACGGCGCGTTCCGCTGGTACTCGGACCAGAAGCTGCGCTTCCGCCCGAGCGAGCCCTGGACGCCCAGGTCCACCGTGAAGGTCAGCGCGAACATCCTGGGCACGGACCTCGGCAACGGCATGATCGGCAACGGCAACAAGACGGTGTCCTTCACAACCGGCCCCGAGCAGCGCGCCTACGTGGACAACAACGCCAAGACGCTCGTGGCCTACGTGGACGGCAAGGAGACGGGCACCTGGCCGGTCACGCTGGGCGACGCCGAGTGGCCCTCCACCACGGGCAAGAAGGTCATCCTGGAACAGGCCGCGTCCTACAAGTTCAACGCGGGATCCCTGAACCTGAAGCCGGGGGACTCCCACTACTACCCGCCGTTCGACGCGTCCAACGTGTCCCGGCTGACGTGGAGCGGCGAGTTCGTGCACCAGGCGCTGCCCTCCGCGTACCCGGTGCTGGGCGTGGCGAACGTGTCCCACGGCTGCGTGGGCATGCCCCCGGAGGGTGCGAGCTACATCTACAACACGTTCCGCCTGGGCGACATGGTGGAAGTGGTCAACACGAACTACCCGCAGGCGGACCCGGACGACGGGCTCGGGGACTGGAACATCCCGTTCCAACACTACGCGGATGAGAACTGGCACGGCAACTGGTGAGCACCTCCGGGTCCGTGCCCTCGCCCTCGGAACCTGCTGCGTCGGCCGACCGCCCCGCAGGCACCCCAGCATCCTCGCGGCCCCGTCGCACCGTCGGTCAGCGGATCCTGCAGAGCATCCTGGTGGTGTCCCTGCCCGTGCTGCTGCTGGGGCTGGGGGCGCGTCTCGTGGCAACCCCCGTGTTCCTGTGGCTCGAGTACCACCGGCCCGGCTTCCCCGCGGACCACTGGGGGATGGGCACCGAGGAGCGGATGACGTTCGGCTCCTACGGGATGGACTACATCATGAACCTGGCCCCGCCCGAGTACCTGGGCGGTCTGGTGAGCCCCGAGGGCGGCATGGCGTTCACCCCGGCCGAGGTCTCCCACATGAGCGACGTGCAGCACGTGATGCAGTGGGGGTTGCTGAGCGCGTTCGTGCTGCTGGTGGTGAGCGTGCTCGCCGGCTGGTGGCTGCACCGCCGCGCGCCGGGGGCGGCCTCCGCGGCCTGGTTCGCGGGCGCGTGGCTCACGGTGCTGCTGCTCGTGGCGGCGTGCGTGGCCGCCGTGCTGGGGTGGCAGAGCTTCTTCGCCGCGTTCCACTCGCTGTTCTTCAGCTCCGGCACGTGGACGTTCAGTATCTCGGACACGCTGATCCGGCTCTACCCCACGCAGTTCTGGATCGACGCCGCCATCGCGGTCGCGCTGGTCACGCTCGTGGGTGCCTTCGCGGTCATGCTCGTCACGACCCGACGACGACGCCGCGCGGCCGCTGCCTCGGCGGCTCCCTGGGCGGGCGGCCGGGGTCGGCTCAGATCCAGGACCTGAACCACATCCGCCACCGCCAGTGCTCGTACGGGATGGTCTGGGCGGTCCACACGGGCCAGAAGAACACGGCCAGCGCCACCACGAGCACCAGGAACACGATCGTCACGGTGCGCCAGCGCCGCGCCCAGCGGGGGGACACCACCCGCTCGTCCGTCGCGGCCGCGGGCGTGCCCGCCGTCGCCCCGCCCCGCGGCACCGCGAGCCGGCCGGTGAGCACCCCGATGGCGCCGGTGACCAGCAGCACCAGCGCGGGGAAGTAGGACAGCGCGTAGAAGAAGAACATGGTGCGCTCCGGGTACAGGAACCACGGCAGGTATCCCGCCGCGTAGATCCCCACCAGGGCCCCGAAGCGCCAGTCGCGGCGCACCGCCCACAGCCAGATCCCGAACGCCAGCGCGAGGACGCCCACCCACCAGATCGCGGGGTTGCCCAGGTTGAGGATCGCCTGGCTGCACGAGTCCACGGTGCACCCGTCCGTGCCCGCCGTGGGGGACTCGTAGTAGTAGGACGTGGGCCGCTCCATGAACAGCCAGCTGGCCGGACCGGCCATGTAGGTGTGGTGGGAGTCCAGCCCGGTGTGGAACGAGTACGCGGCCACGTGGTACTCCCACAGGGACCGCAGCGCCGCGGGCAGCCACTGGGGGCCCTGCCCGGGGTTCAGCTCCGCCCAGTTGCGGTCGTAGCCGGTGTCCGTGAGCAACCATCCGGACCACGTGAGCACGTAGGTCACCAGACCCACGCCGATCATCGTGAGGAAGCCCCACGGGCCGTCCTTGAGCAGCGCCCCGGTGAACCAGTGGCGGACACCCGCCACCCGGCGGGCGTTCATGTCCCACAGCACGGCCAGCACCCCGAGCGCCGCGATGCTGAACAGCGCGTTCCACTTCACCGCGGCGGCCGCACCGCACGCGACACCCGCCGCGACCCGCCACCACCGCACCCCCAGCCACGGACCCAGGGCGGAGCCGTTGCACCGCGCCACCAGGCGGCGTCGTCCGTCGTCCCGGTCCAGCAGCACGAAGACGAAGGCGAGCAGCAGGAAGAACATCAGGAAGACGTCCAGCAGCGCCAGGCGGGACTCCACCACGTGCAGCCCGTCCAGGGAGGTCAGCAGCCCGGCCACGGTGGCCAGGCTCACCGAGCGGAACAGCAGCCAGCCCGCGAACCAGACCAGCGCGATCGACGCCGTGCCGATCAGCGCTGCGGAGAAGCGCCAGCCGAACGGGTCGTCCCCGCCGAAGAGCCACAGCCCCACCGCGATCAGCCACTTGCCCAGCGGCGGGTGCACCACGAAGGAGGGGTGGCCCTCGACGTCCGGGATGCTGCCGGAGACGAACCCCTCGTCCGCGCCGGAGGGCCACTGCTGCTCCGTGCCGTGCAGCAGCAGCGAGTACGAGTCCTTGAGATAGTACGTCTCGTCGAAGACCACGGCGTGCGGCGAGGACAGGCTTGTGAAGCGCAGCACCCCGCCCAGCAGGGTCACGAGCGCGAGCGGGACCCACCAGTACCGGGGCAGGCGGGTGACGGCCGGGAGAAGGAGCTCGTCCAGCGGGCGCGCGGGGGATCCGGCGCTCGGCCGGGCGGCGGGGGAGGCAGCGGTCGAAGGCACGGACCCCATGGTAGGGCGCCGGACTGGACGGGGTTCGTACAGTGGTCCTGTGACTTCGCAAGCATCTGCCCCAGCCCAGGACTCCGCCCACGGTGCGCTGGTCATCGTGGGCACCCCCATCGGCAACCTCTCCGACGCCTCCCCTCGGCTGCGGGAGATCCTGCAGAGCGCGGACGTGCTCGCCGTGGAGGACACGCGCACGCTGCACCGCCTGGCCTCCGGTCTGGGCGTGGGTGTGGCAGGGCGCGTGGTCACCCACCACGAGCACAACGAGTCCGCGCGCAGCGCCGAGCTGCTGGACGAGGTGCGCGCGGGGAAGACGGTGGCCGTGCTCTCCGACGCCGGGATGCCCACCGTCTCCGACCCCGGCTTCCCCCTCGTCCGTGCGGCGGCAGAGGCCGGGCTGCCCGTGACCGTGCTGCCGGGGCCATCGGCCGTCCTCGCGGCGCTCGCCGTGTCCGGACTGCCCACGGACCGCTTCACGTTCGAGGGCTTCCTGGCCCGCAAGAAGGGTGAGCGGGCCGCGCAGCTCGCGGCCCTGGCCGCCGAGCCCCGGACCATGGTGTTCTACGAGTCCCCGCACCGCCTGGCCGAGATGCTCGCCGCGCTGCGGGACGCCATGGGTGGGGAGCGCCGCGCCGCGGTGTGCCGGGAGCTGACCAAGCTGCACGAGGAGGTGCTGCGCGACGACCTTGACGGTCTCGTCGCGTGGGCCGAGGGCAACCAGGTCCGCGGGGAGATCGTGGTGGTCCTCCACGGGGCGGCCCCCGCACAGGCGCCCGAGCCGGAGCAGCTGACCGCGGCGGTCGAGGAGCTCGTGGCCACCTCGGACATCAAGCTCAAGGCCGCCGCACGGCAGGTGGCCACCGAGCACGGGGTCAGCACCCGCAGGCTCTACGACGCGGTGATCGCCGCCCGCGCGGAGCAGGGCTGAGCACGACGCCGCCCGCTCCCTGGCGTTCTGCGGGGGAGCGGGCGGCGTCGTCGCACCGGGCTCGGCGGGCCAGGTGAGCCCGGAGCGCGTGGTGGCCTCGGTGGCCTGGTGAGCCCCGCGTGCGTGGTGAACTCGGTGGGGTCGAGGGGCTCAGCGGGCTCGGGCGCCTGGTGGACTCAGCGGCGGGCGCCCCCGCGCAGCGAGGCGGGCCACCACGCGGCCCGCAGGCGTTTGCCTCGTGTGGCACGGTGGCGGAACTCGTCCCGGATCCGGGCCAAGTCCTCCGGCGTGGTCTGCGGCGTCCAGTCCGCGCCCGGAGCACCGTAGCCCGCCGTCTCCACGTCCTCGACCAGCTTTTCCACGGCCGGTGCCGCCGCCGGGATCCCGGCGGAGAGCCGTCGCGCGGCCACCCGGGGCGTGTCCGAGGGCCGGGCGGTGACGCCGTGGTCCGCGGCGAGCGCCCGGAACTCGTCCCAGGCGGCGTTGGCGCGGCGCTGGGGAGGGAGGCTCTTGTCCTGCAGCGCGGCGATCCGCGCACGCCGACGACGTCGCCGCAGCCAGCGGGGCAGCGCGGCGAGGACGAGCAGCACGAGGACCAGGGCCCCTCCGGCCAGCACCCACCACGGAATGGTCAGCGCAGCGGGCCGCTGCTCCTCGGGCGCACTCTCCTGGGACGGCTGGGCGTCCGGGGACTGCTGGTCGGCGCCCGGGGTGCTGGGCTGCTGCGACGGCTCGTCCGCGGACTGTGAGCCCTGGGAATGACCGTCGGAGGGCTGCGCGTCCGAGGGTTCGGCTCCGGCGGACTCGCCCGGTGAGGGGGAGGATCCGGCGGAGTCGTCCTGCCCGGAGTCCGGTGCGTAGTCCGGGGTGCTGGGCACGCCGGGGGTTGGCTCGAAGCGCACCCATCCCACGTTCTCGAAGTACAGCTCCGGCCAGGCGTGCGCGTCCCCGGTCCCCACCGTGTAGGAGCTGCCGCCGTTCGCGTCCACCGTGGCGGCGGTGGGGAGGTAGCCCACGGCCACGCGGGCGGGGATGCCCAGTTCCCGGGCCATGAGCGCCATGGCGGGGGCGAAGTGGCCCGAGTAGCCCGTGCGCGTCTGCATGAACTTCTCGAGCGAGCCCATCCCGCCGGCGTCGTAGCCCTGGGCCAGGGGCGCGTTGAGGTCGTAGTGGAAGTCGCGGCGCAGATGGTTCTGGAGGGCCAGCGCGCGGTCGTAGTCGGTGCCCGCGCCCCGCGCAAAGTCGCGCGCCGCGTCGGCGAGGGCCTGCGGGCGGTCCCGGGGCAGCTTCAGGTAGTCCGCCAGGGCGTCGTCGGACGAGGCCGACGACGCGCGGCGCAGCGTCGCGGGCGTGGCCTGCGGCGTCGTCGACGTCACGGTGTAGCTCGCCCCGGACATGCCCGTGGACTCGCTGTGGACGGAGAGGTCCTGCGGGTTCCAGCCCCAGCCCTCGTCGCCCAGTCCGGCGACGCCCACGGGGGCGTAGGGAGCGGGCAGCCAGTGCTCGTCGTACTGGTCGAAGGTGACCTTGGTGGTGACCTCGGTGCCGCGGGGCACCGGGTTGCGGGACGCGTCCGAGAGCCCGGAGAGGTCCTCGTCCAGCCCGTCCGTCGTGGGGAACCACTCGTCCGAGGAGAAGTCCGAGAGGGTGAGCAGGCGCATGTACTGCGCGCGGTCATCCGAGGCGGTGTAGCTGAAGCGCGTCGTGTGCTCCTGCGAGCGCAGGTCCTGGCCCACGGCCCGCAGGGGGCCCACGCCGGCGGCCCGCTCGGAGGTGAGGGAGCTGCCCTGGGGGAAGGCACCGTTGAAGAAGCCGGGCATCACCGAGGGCACGAAGAGCACCACGGCCAGCACACCGGCGACCACCAGCAGCGCACGGGGCAGGCCGCCGGGCGTGGGGGCGATCCGGCGGGCGCGTGTTGCACCCAGGCTGCGGGACCCGGCCAGCAGCGCGAGCGCGGCGAGCACCGCGGCGGCGAGCCCCAGGGGCGTGACGCTGCCGGGCAGGGTCAGCGCCGGGACCACCAGCAGGGCGACGATGCCCAGGCACGCGAGCCCCGCCATGCGCAGACCCACAAGCACGGTCTCCATGAACACGGTGACGAGTCCCACCAGGGCGCACAGCACGAACGAGAGGCCGGAGTGGAACGGGTACGGCGCGGCCGTGCCGGCCACGAAGTCACCGGAGGAGCCCCACAGCTCGGACGCGGCGCTCAGCGTGCCGGGAACGGGGATGAAGCCGAGCAGCGCCGAGGAGTGCAGGTGCACCACGGTCAGCGCGAGCAGCAGAGCGGCCAGGCCCAGCACCGTCACCACGGCGGAGGGCAGGCGCAGCCAGCGCGCGGCACCGGTCACGACGAGCACCGTGACCACGGTCGCCGCGACGGGGGCGATCCACCAGCCGCCGTCGAGCGCGCCTCCCATCCCCACGCAGCCCAGGGCGACGGCCCCGAGCAGCAGCAGGCACAGCTCCATGACGCGGGGCCGGGGCGGACGGGACAGCGGGCCCGACGTCGCTGCGGGTGAGGAGGCGCCCCCAGCGGCGGGTGACGCCGAGGGGGAGCCGGCCGCGGCGGCGTCGTCGCCCCAGGGAGACGAACGGGGTGTCGAACGGGGCGTCGAGCGGGGGGAGGAGTCGGGGGGTGTCATGCGGTGGTCCTGCCTCGGGTGCGCGCCATCATCTCGTCCATGCTCAGGTGCCGCTCACCCGGCGCAGGGGGAGGCGGTGCCATCAGGGAGCCGCCGCCCACCACGGCGAGCCACGCGGCGTCCACGTCCGTCCAGCGCGTCACGAGCACGACGGACCAGCCCGCGGCCTCGAAGACGTCCGCGCTTGGCGGGCGCGCAATGGGCGGGTCCACCACCATCACCACGGAGCACGACGCGCTGCCCGCCGTGGCACGCACGTAGCGCTGCGCGCCCTCGGGGGAGAGCTTTCCCGTGAACAGCAGCACGGGGTGGGAGAGTCCCTCGCGGTCCAGCCGCGCGGCCAGCCGGTCCTCGGCGAGCCCGGGCTCGGGGCGCTTCACGAGCGTCACCCGCGAGAGCCCGTGGACCACCTCGGTGGCGGTGTCGTCCGTGACGGCGGTGTCCCGCAGCTCGGCGGTCTCGGACTCGCCCCGGGGCAGGGCGCGCCCCTGGTCGTCGAGCGCGTACACCACGGTCTCGCGGCGGGTGAGGTGCTCCAGGACGGAGGCGGCGGCACCCACCGCCCACTCGAACTCCTCGGTGGACTCCAGCACGCCGGCCCACACGCGCTCGCCGGGCCAGTGCTGCTCCACGGTGTCCAGGACCAGCACGGTCCGGCGGGTGCTGCGCGGGTCCTCCTGGCGGACCATGAGCTGCCCGTGCTTCGCGGAGGCCGCCCAGTGCACCCGGCGCATGGGGTCCCCGTGGCGGTACTCGCGCGTGGTCACGTTGTCCGGGCCCGGCTGCGGCTGGGCGCGGCGGGACGGGTCGCTGCCGGACTCGTGCGCCAGCGCTGCGCCGTGCTCCGTGAGCTCCTCCGGGTCCGGCGCCACGTGCAGCGACGTCCGCTCGGCCACGTCCAGCAGCTCGGAGACCACGCCGAACGGGTCGCTCACGCGCACCGTGGCGGGTCCGAGCTCGTGGATCCCGCGACGCCGCGGCCGCACCGTGTACGCCACCGGCACCCCGGAGACCGGGACCGAGAAGTCCTGGTCCCGGCCCAGCAGCGGGTCCACCTTCTCGTGGACGTCCACCGCCGCGCGGTCCGCGGATGCGGCGCGCCGCCACGACGCCGCACGGGTGCCCCCCGCGGCGTCCGCACCGTTGGCGGGATCTCCGGTCGCGGACGTGCTGCCCGGTGCGGTGCCAGCTGCCGAGGTGCCATCGGAGAGGGAGCCGTCAGCACGAGTGCCATCCGCGCGAGCACCAGCGGACAGGGGCCCGTCAGCTCGGGCGCCCAAGGTGCCGTTCGACGAGGTGCCGTTCGACGCGGTGTCGTCCGAGGCGGCGCCGGGGACGGCGGCGTCGTCGGCCGAGGAGCGGGAACGCGAGGGGAAGGCCGAGCGGCGTCGCACCCGCAGGGAGACCTGCGCCGCGTCCCCCAGGGTGACCAGGGGCGGCTCCACGGAGCGCTTGAGCAGCACCCGTGGCTTCACGAGCCACATGGCGAGCGAGGACAGCAGCGGGACCATGCCCAGGAACAGGGACAGCGCGAGCACGTCCTTGCGCCCGAGCCACGTGGCCAGGGCCAGGCACAGCACAGCGGCCGCCAGGAAGCACCAGCCGCGCACCGTGAACTTGGCGCGGGAGTCCACCCGCGCCTTCGAAGCGGCGGCCCTCATCGGGTGCGAGGCGCGTCTTCGGTGGGAACGCGGACGTCGTCGAGGATGGTGCGGACGATGTCCTGGGCGCTGTCCGCGCCGGAGCGGCGCTCGAGGATCAGGCGGTGGGAGAGCACGGCCACGGCGACGTCCTTGACGTCGTCCGGCAGCACGTGGGAGCGCCCCGCGAGCGCGGCCTGGGCGCGGGCCGCGGCCTGCAGCTGGAGTGCCGCACGGGGGCTCGCGCCGAGACGCAGGTGCGGGTGCGAGCGGGTGGCCTGGCACAGCGCCACCATGTAGCGGCGCACGGCGGTGGAGACATGCAGGGAGGCCACGTGCTGGACGAGCGCGCGGGCCTGGTCGATGTCCAGCACCGGCTCGAGGCCCTCCAGCGGGGAGCCGGAGCCGTGGTCGGTGAGCATGGCGACCTCTGCATCCGCGTCCGGGTAGCCCATGGAGATCCGGGCGGTGAAGCGGTCGCGCTGCGCCTCCGGAAGCGGGAACGTGCCGTCCATCTCCACGGGGTTCTGCGTGGCGACCACCATGAACGGCGTGGCCAGACGGTACGTGGTGCCGTCCGCGGTGACCTGGCCCTCCGCCATCGACTCCAGCAGCGCGGACTGCGTCTTCGCGGAGGCACGGTTGATCTCGTCACCGATCACGATGTTCGCGAAAACCGGGCCCGGCTTGAACTCGAACTCCCGGCGCACCTGGTCGTACACCGAGACGCCCGTGATGTCCGTGGGCAGCAGGTCCGGGGTGAACTGGATGCGGCTCACCGTGCCGCCGATCGCCCCCGCCAGCGTCCGCGCCAGCATGGTCTTGCCCACACCCGGGACGTCCTCCACCAGCAGGTGGCCTCCGGCCAGCAGGACCGTGAGGGCCGTGCGGGTCTCTGCGGACTTGCCGTCGATGACCGCGTTCATGCGGTCCAGGACGGCCTTCGTGTGGGCGGCGAACTGCTCCATATTTCCTCGTCTCACGAGCATGGGGGTACCAGGGGGATGGTGTTTCCACCATGTTCTCAGGAATTCATGGACTCGGCGGCATTGCCCGGGCATGTGGCGTGCGGTGACAGCGCTCCGTGGTGGCGCGGTGACGGCGCGCGGAGGGGAGTGCGGCGCGGCGGGCGCGGGCGGCGTCGTCGGCGTGGTCGCCTATCGTGGGAGGGTGATCGAGACGCCCCTGACCGAGACCGTGTTCCGAACCGACGCCCCCCGCGAGGCGGTGGCCGGCGAGACCCCATGGGCCTACCGCCCGGAGCGCTACGCGCTGGACGCCGGGGACGACGTCGCGAGCGGGGAGGGCACCGAGCGGCGCGCGCACACGGACCCGCAGGGCCAGCGCCGCAACCTCGTGTTCCCGGCGCTGCCCGAGCCGCTGCCGCACCCGGTGGTGGACAACCACACCCACCTGGACATGCAGGACGGGCTCGTGCGCGTCTCCGTGGCGGACGCCGTGGCCACCGCGCGGGACGCCTCCGTGACAGGGGTGGTGCAGGCGGGGTGCGACGTCGAGTCCTCCCGCTTCGCCGTGGCCGCCGCCCAGGCCGTGCCCGGGGTGCTGGCCGGGGTGGCGCTGCACCCGAACGAGGCACCTGAGCTCGCGCTCGCGGGAACCCTGGAGGAGGCGCTGCGGGAGATCGACGCACTGGCCGCCGAGGACCGGGTGCGGGTGGTCGGCGAGACCGGCATGGATCGCGCCCAGACACCCGAGCAGGGCATCCCCGCGCAGGAGGAGTCCTTCCGCGCGCACATCGAGATCGCCAAGCGCCACGGGCTGGCCATGCAGATCCACGACCGGGACGCCCACGCGGACGTGCTGCGCGTCCTGCGCGATGCCGGGGCGCCGGAGCGCACGGTGTTCCACTGCTTCTCCGGGAACCCCGAACTCGCGGAGGTGTGCAATCAGAACGGGTGGTACATGTCCTTCGCCGGGACCGTGACGTTCAAGAACGCGAAACCCCTGCAGGCGGCCCTGCGCGTGGCGGACCCGGCGCTGGTGCTGTGCGAGACGGACGCCCCCTTCCTCACACCCCACCCGTTCCGCGGCCGCCCGAACGCCCCCTACATGGTCAACTACACGGTGCGGGGCATGGCCGCGCAGCTGGAGACGGACCTGGAGACGCTGTGCCGGCGGATCTGGGACAACTCGGAGCGGGTCTACGGGCAGTTCTGAGGGGCGGGGCGGCGGGGCTGCGGCAACCCGTGACATCTGAGGTGTAGAGCTACCCATTTTCGATGCCCCGATCCGGTCAGGTCTACGCCTCAGATTCATCGCGCGCGGAAGGCCGAGTGCGGGCGCGGGGTGACGAGCTGCGGCGGGTGCGTCGAGGACGGGGTGGGCCGAGTCTCCGGGACAGCCACGTCAGCCACTCGCCCCGGCGGCGAGGATCGACGAGGTCGTCGTACACGAGCACCCGCACCGCCCAGCCCAGGTCGCGAAGCACTTCCAGCCGGTGCATCTCGTCCTTGTACGCGGCGTGGTCGGTGGAGTGGACCTGTCCGTTGAACTCCACGGCCACCATCTCCTCCTCCCACCCCAGGTCCAGGTGGCGCGTGCCGTACGGGGTGCGGACGGTGACGTTCATCACCGGCGCGGGAAACCCTGCCGCGACGACGATCAGGCGCACCAGCGTCTCCATGGGCGACCACGTGCGGGGCGCGGTCCGCCCGAGCGCCCTGCTCACGGCACGCACCCCGTGGGAGGTGAGCGGCAGCGGCTCCAGCAGGGCGCGGACGATCTCGGGCGTGTACGTCACGGGAACGACCGGTTCCGAGCGACGCGGTCGGCTCAGTGGGGCACTCTCCCCGCGCTCCGACGCCGGATTCGACGGACCGCCTGTCGAGAGGTTCCCGGAGCTCGACCGTGTCACCCCGTGGACCGGCGCCCGAGAAGGCGGGGGAGCGGTCGACGTCGGCGTGGCGACCACGGCCCTGGGGAGGGGACCGCGGCTGAGCAGGGCGTCCAAGGTTGCCGTGATGGCCCAGGGATCCAACATTGGTGCGGCCACGACGAGCGCCTCGACCGGATCCACGAGGTGGGCGAGCCAGGAGCCGAGCACCGTGGGTAGCCCGTGGGACCTGCTGATCCGCAGCTGGGGCAGCCGCGAGTGGAACCGGGCCGTGTCCCACGCGAGGTGGATGAACGAATCCAGATGACGGACCAGTTCCGGCCCGTGTGGTGCCGGCCTGTCGCGCAGCAGCGCGGTAACCCACGAGCGCCCGCGTGGGACGGGGAGGTCCAGAAGCTGCAGAGCGGTGACACCGGTCAGTCGCAGCGGGGGACGCCCCCGGGAGAGGTGTTCCCGGAGGAGAACGGCCTGCTGCAGGTGTGTTGGCGGCTCCTCGCAGACGCACCACAGGCCGAGGGCCAGGTGGTGGACTCCTCGGGTGCGCCGCAGCACATCGGAGCGACCACCGGATTCGGCGGTGGTGAGCAGTCGGGGAAGGGACGGGAGAGGGCCGGGCGAAGTGCGCATGCCCGCACGCTAGGCGCCGCCCGCTCTCCCCCGAACGGGCGGGAACCGGATGGGGAGCCCGCACGCAGCAGGCTTGCCGGGCACGCATGCACCTTTAGGAACCTGAGGAGTAGACCTGACCATTTTTCGTGCCCGGATCCGGTCAGGTCTACACCTCAGATTCACCGAGTGCGCGATCCGCCCCCGCCCGCCCTGCCCGTAGGATTGTCCGGTGACCGAGCACAGCACAGACGGACCGCTCCTGGGGCCCGCGGAGATCAGGGAACTCGCCGAGCAGGCGGGCATCCGCCCCACCAAGACCCTGGGTCAGAACTTCGTGATCGACCCGAACACCATCCGGCGCATCGTGGCGGCCGCCCACCTGGGACCTGAGGAGCACGTCCTGGAGGTGGGGCCCGGGCTGGGGTCGCTGACGCTGGGGCTGCTGGCGGCGGCGTCGTCCGTGACCGCAGTGGAGATCGACCCGCCCCTGGCCCGGCAGCTGCCCGCGACCGTGGCCCGGTTCTTCCCGGAGGCCGCGGACCGTCTGACGGTGGTGGAGGCCGATGCCGCCCGCGTCCGGGACCTGGGGGACGGCCCGGAACCCACGGCGCTCGTCGCGAACCTGCCCTACAACGTGGCCGTGCCCGTGCTGCTGCACATCCTGGAGACGTTCCCCACGGTGCGCCACGGGCTGGTGATGGTCCAGGACGAGGTCGCGGACCGTCTGGCCGCCGGTCCCGGGTCCCGCGTGTACGGCGTGCCGTCCGTGAAGGCCTCCTGGTACGCGGACGTGCGCAAGGCCGGGGTGATCGGCAAGAACGTGTTCTGGCCCGCGCCCAAGATCGCGTCCGGGCTCGTGCGCCTCGACCGCCGGGAGCCTCCCGCCGACGAGAGCCTGCGCGTACCCACGTTCGCCGTGGTCGACGCCGCGTTCGCCCAGCGCCGCAAGACCCTTCGCGCGGCCCTGAGCGGCTGGGCGGGCTCCGGTGCGCGGGCCGAGCGGGTGCTGCGCGCAGCGGGGGTGGAGCCCACCGAGCGCGGAGAGAAGCTGGACGTCGCGGACTTCGCGCGCATCGCCGAGGCCGACGCCGCCGTCCCCGAAGATGCGCCGGAAGGCACCGCTGCACCGCTCGCCTCCACCGCGCCGCTGGACGCCCCCACCCCGTCGTTCACGTCCGACGAGCACCCAGAGGAAGGGGCATGACCGGGGCCGCCGCAACCGCCGCCGAGACCCACCCCACCGTCACGGCGAGCGCACCTGCCAAGACGAACCTCGTCCTCCACGTGGGCAGCCCCACCGCGGACGGCTACCACCCGCTGGAGACACTGTTCGTGGCGGTGGACCTGCGGGAGACGGTGTCCGTGAGCCTGGACCCGGCGCTGGCACGGCGCGGCAGCGGCGTCGTCGTCACGGTGGAACCGGCCCCCGGCAGCGCGTACGAGTCCATGGTGGAGGCGGGCACCGCCCGCCTGGCCGACATTCCGCTGGACGAGAGCAACCTCGCGGTGCGGGCCGCGCTCGCGGTGTGCGCCGAGCTCGGGATTCCCGTGCCGGGTCTGCGTCTGCACCTGCGCAAGGCGGTGCCGGTCGCGGGAGGAATGGGCGGCGGGTCCGCGGACGCGGCCGCCGCTTTGGTCGCGGTCAACCAGCTGCTGGCCTCCCACCTGGGAACCCGGCCGCTGACGGCTGAGGAGCTGCACCGGCTCGGGGCGGCGCTCGGCGCGGACGTGCCCTTCATGCTCCTCGGGGGTGCGGCGATCGGCCGCGGCACGGGCACCGAACTTGAGCCCGTTGCGGCGCACGCCCGGTTGCACCTCGTCTTCGTCCCCCAGGACCAGGGGCTCTCGACGCCGGCGGTCTACCGGCAGTGGGACGCGGCGAACGGCGTGCCGGGACTGACCTCGGGAGACCGCACCGTCATGATCCCCCGCATCGTGGAGCAGCAACCCGCCAGCACCGCCCCGGACCCCGTCCCCGCCGAGGTCCTCGACGCGCTGGCCCGCGGCAGTGCGCCCCGGTGGGCGGCTCTCGTCCGCAACGACCTCCAGGCCCCGGCAGTCCACCTCCTCCCCGAACTGGCGACCCTGCTGGAGCACGGGGTGGAACTGGGGGCTGTGGTGGGGTGGGTCTCCGGATCAGGGCCCACGGTGTGCTTCCTGGCCGCCACGGCCGAGGACGCGCAGGCGTTCGTCGGCGCGTTCGGGCGGGAAGGACGTCGTGCGCTCGCCGTGGTCGCCCCGGCACCGGGCGCGCGGGTCGAATCCGCCGGGTGACTGGTGGCCCGGCGCGGGCGGGGGCACAATCGGGACAGCACGGCCGCGTCACCACGGTGTCGGGTCCCGGGGCCTGACCCCGGTGCCCGGTGGGGCGCGGTTCCGCCGCCGGTGAGGAGTCAGCATGGCCATCCGTCCGCAGCAGGCCCGTCCCGTTCCGCCACCGCTCGTCGCCGCGCTGGACGCCCTGCGTCGTGAGCTGGGCATCCCTGACGACTTCCGGCCGGAGGTCCACGCCGCCACCATCCGGGCCGCAGCCGCATTCCCACCGGGTGCTCCGGGCTCCCCGGTCCGGAAGGAGGAGCGGGCCGACCACACCAACCTCGCCCTGGTGACCATCGACCCCGAGGGATCTCGGGACCTCGACCAGGCGGTGTTCATCGAGCAGACGGAGGGCGGTTTCACGGTCTGGTACGCCATCGCGGACGTCGCGGCGTTCGTGACGGCGGGGGACCCCGTGGACCTCGAGGCGCACCGCCGCGGCCAGACCCTCTATGCGCCGCACCAGCGCACACCGCTGCACCCACCGGAGCTCTCGGAGGACACGGCGAGCCTGCTGCCCGGGCAGGACCGTCCCGCCGTGCTGTGGTGCCTGGGGCTGGATGCCCGCGGCGAGCTGCAGAGCACCTCCGTCACGCGTTCGCTGGTGCGCAGCCGTGTCCAGCTGACCTACCGCGAGGTGCAGGAGCAGCTGGACGCGGGGACCGCCCCGCGGGCGTGACAGCTGCTGCGCACCGTGGGGCAGCTGCGGGAGCGGATCGAGCGTGAGCGCGGCGGCGTGAGCCTGCGCATCCCGGAGCAGGAGGTGGTGGTGGAGCAGGAACAGTGGCACGTGGTGCACCGCAGCGCCCTGCCGGTGGAGGGCTGGAACGCCCAGATCTCCCTGCTCACGGGGATCGCCGCCGCACGTCTGATGCTCGACGCCCGCGTGGGCCTGCTGCGCACGCTGCCACCCGCCGCGGAGTCCTCCGTCCGCAAGCTGCGAACCACGGCCGAGGCCCTGAGCATCCCGTGGCCCGGGGACATGAGCTATCCGGACTTCGTGCACGGACTCGACCCCGAGATTGGGGCGCACGCCGCAATGCTGTACTCGTGCACCCTGCTGTTCCGGGGCGCCGGCTACGAGGCCTTCAACGGTGCGCTCCCCGAGCAGCGCGCCCACTCCGCACTGGCGACGCCGTACGCCCACGTGACCGCGCCCCTGCGCCGTCTCGTGGACCGCTACGGCAGCGAAATCTGCCTGGCGATCAGCGCGGGGCGTCCCGTTCCCGACTGGGTGCTCGCCGCCCTGCCGCAGCTTCCGGCGGAGATGGCCGCGTCCAGCCGCACGGCCTCTGCCTACGAGCGGGGCATCGTGAACATGGTCGAGGCCATGACCCTCGCACCCCACGCGGGGGAGGCCTTCACAGCCACGGTCGTAGACGTGAAGCCGGACGGCTCGCGTGGCACCATCGTGATCCGGGACCCCGCGGTGGAGGTCTCCCTGGCCGTCCCCGGCCTGCCGCTGGGCGGCGCCATCACCGTGCGGCTCGCCAACGTGGACGTCTCCGAGGGACGCAGCGAGTTCGAGCTCATCGCCGAGCAGGCACCGCTCCAGGAACCGGGCCCCGTCATTCGGTGAGGTGCATGCGAGGTACCGGTCTGGTGAACATCCGGGTGTGCCACAGCAACCGGATGATTCCGAGCGCGACCCAGCCGAGTCCGAGGAGCACGGTGTGCGGGGCAAGACTCGTCCACAACCAGGCGGTCAGTGCAAACCCCACGGTGGGCACCGCGCCGTACAACAGGTAGGTACTGACTGTGCGCCTCTCGGCCCGCACCAGGTAGGTCGAGATGACGCTGAGATTCACCATGCTGAAAGCGGTGAGGGCGCCAAAACTGACAATGGACGCCACGAAGTCCACGTCCGCGAAGACCGCGCTCACGGAGATCACCGCCACGAGCAGGATTGCGCCCGCAGGGGTCCTGAAACGGGGGGAGAGGGTTCCGAAGAACTTGTGGGGCAGCAGATGGTCGCGGCCCATGGCGTAGAGGATTCGTGAGACGGAGGCCTGGGAGGCCAGAGCGGATCCCAGCGCCCCGTCACGTACGCGGCCAGGAAGAACGCGGTCAGGAGGTTGCCTCCGATCTGGGAGAGAAGCGTGACAGCGGCGACGTCGGCGGCCGCACCCGTCTCAACCTCCGGGGCTGCCATATGGGCGAACCACGCGACGGCCACGAAGAAGAGACCGCCGATCACGGTCGTGAGGATGACGGCGCGTGGGATCGAGTGCTTGGCGTCCTTGGCCCCCTCGCTCATGGTGGAGACCGCGTCGAAGCCGAGGAACGACAAGCACAGGACGGCCGCGCCCGCGGCAATGCCGCTGATGTCGAGGTCTGAGCGGATGAAAGGGTCCAGCGGGTGGACGGAAGGGTCGAAGGCCCTGGCTGCGTAGACGAAGAAGATGATGAAGAAGACCACTTGCAACAGCACCAGGACCACGTTCGCGCTCTTGACCGCAGCAACGCCCACGATGTTGAGGACGGTGACCAGGGCCAGGGCTGCAAGAGAGAATGCCCATGCCGGCACCGCAGGGAAACGCTCGGCGAGGTAGAGCCCGATCAGCAGGTAGTTGAGCATGGGCAGCAGGATGTAGTCGATCATCACCGTCCACCCGGTGACGAAGCCGACGGCGCTGCCCAGGCCCACGCGGGTGTAGGCATAGGCCGAACCTGCAGACTGCACTGCACGACCCATGAATGCATAGCTGCAAGCGGTGAAGAGCATCGCGAACAGGGTGAGCAGGTACGCCGTGGACAGGAATCCGCCGGTGATTTCGTTGATGATCCCATAGGTGGTGAACACCGTCATGGGCACCATGTAGGACAGGCCGAAGTACACGAGAGTGGGAACACCCATGGACTTGTGCAGTGAGGTTCGAGACACGGAAACATCCGGCCTCGCGGGGGTGGAGGGGGAAGACGGTGCCATGGACACGACTCCTTGCTCGTGGGCGTTGGCCCGGAATAGTGGGGGTGGGGTGCGCTGATGTTGGAGAACCCCGAGCCACCCGCCTCTTGACTTCGCGGTGTCGGTCCACCATATTGACCATGTGGTCAATACCACGTTCGTTGACAGTATGGGCGGGCCGAGAAGGGTGTCAAGGGATTGGGCAAGATGACCGGACAAGACGATGGGAACGGGAGCGGCGGCCCGGGCTCGCGCCGCCGACTGAACCGTGAGGAGCGCCTCGAGGAGATCCGTGCCGTGGCACAGGCCCAAGCCCTGAGCTCCGGACTGCAGCAGCTGACCCACCGCAGTATTGCCGCGGAACTGGGGGTGACCCACGCTCTCGTGGTGCACTACGAACCGGACATCGAGTCCCTGCGGGCGCGGACCTGCGAAGCCCTGCTGATGGGGGAGTTTGACGAGGTGGTGGGCACGCTGAACGGCGATGCGGACCCGGTGAGCAACCTCAGCCGGGTGATCGGTCTCATGAGTCGCCCAGGCCGGGAGGATTTCGCCGGAGTGTGGCTGGACGGCTGGAGCCTGGGGCGGCGGGATGCCGCTGCGGCTCGCGCAGTGCGGGCGATGATGGACAGATGGCAGGGCCTCGTGGCGAACATGCTCTCCCGGGGCACCGGGGCTGGGGTGTTCGCGGACGTGGACCCCCAGGAGTGCGCCTGGGAGATCATCGCGCTGCTCGACGGACTCAGCGCCCATACGCTTGTGGGTTACGGGGACCCGCAGCACTATTCCGCCCGGGTCGCGGCGCCGGTGGAGGCACGTCTCGGGTTGGCGCGCGGCACCCTCAACGCGACACTCGCACCGGTTCACGGCCCACACTGAATGCCAGTCACGCAGGAGGATCACATGCAGAAGAACACCGTCGCACAGGAGTCACCGGTGCTCGGCAGCCACGACGTGGTCGTAGTCGGCGCCGGCATCTCGGGGCTCACCGCCGCCGAGCTGCTCGTGCAGCGCGGCCTGGACGTGCTCGTCCTCGAGGCCCGGGACCGCGTGGGCGGGCGCACCGAGGGCGGGCGCTTCGCCTCCGGGACGCCGATCGAGCTCGGCGGCCAGTGGGTGGGCCCCACCCAGGACGAGGTCCTGGCGCTCGCCGCGCGCCTCGGGCTGCAGACCTTCACCGTGCACGACGACGGCGCCTCGCTGCTCTTCGCGGACGACGAGCGCCGCGAGGGCTCGGACGACACCTTCGGACTGGGTGAGGAGTCCGCGGCGGCCTTCCTGGAGGTGCTGCGCCTAATAGACACCACGGCCGCGGGCCTGGACCTCGAACGGCCCTGGCTCAGCCCGGACGCCGCAGCCCTGGACCGGATCACGGCGGCCCAGTGGCTGCGGGAGCACTGCGCGGACGACGGCGCCCGCGATTTCACGGACACTATGCTCGCCTCGATCTTCGCGGCGGAGTCGGACGAGTACTCGGCCCTGCACATGCTCTTCTACCTGGGCTCCGGCGGGGGTCTGCACCGCATGATGACCACCATCGGCGGTGCGCAGGAGTCCCGGATCCTCGGCGGCACGCACCAGCTCTCGGAGGGCCTGGCGCGCACGCTGGGGGATCGGGTGGTCCTCGGCACCGAGGTGCTGGGCGTGACCGGCTGGAACGCGGCGTCGTCGGCGGAGGGGGCGCACCACGCCGAGGAGGCGGGTGAGCCGGCCCGCCCCGTGCGGGTCCACACGTCGGCCGGAGACCACGAGGCCAGCGCCGTGGTGGTCGCGCTGCCCCCGGTCATGGCGTCGAGGCTGCACTACGAGCCGGCGCTGCCCGCCAACCGTGACATCGCGCTATCGCACATGACGGCGGGCAACGTCCTGAAGTTCCAGGTGGAGTACGAGGAGCCGTTCTGGCGCGCCGAGGGGCTGAGCGGGACCGTGCTGAGCCTGGACCACCACGTGTCCCTGGTCTACGACAACTGCGTGCCGGACTCGGAGCGCGGCATCCTGGTGGCGTTCGTGGAGGGTCGCCACGCGCGCGCGTTCAACGAGCTGGGTGAGGTCGACCGCGCCCGCCTGGTGCTCGCGGACCTCGCACAGTTCTTCGGTGAGCGGGCGGGGTGGCCCACCGAGGTGCTGCAGCGCAACTGGTCCGAGGAGTCCTTCACCCGCGGCTGCTACGGCGGCCGGTTCGCCACGGGGCTGTGGACCACCGTGGGCAAGGATCTGGCGCGGCGCTCGGGGGCGATCTCCTGGGCGGGGGCGGAGACGGCGACCGTGTGGAACGGCTACATCGACGGCGCCATCCGCTCCGGCCAGCGCGCCGCCCGGGAGGTCTGCGACGCGCTGGGGCTGTGACGACGTCGCCCGGCCGGGCTGCCTGCCGCACGCCACGACAGCGCGTGGTCGCTGTGCCTACAGTGGACGGGTCGGCACCACCATGAGGAGGCACACATGTCCGTCGTGAAGATCAACGCCATCGAGGTTCCCGAGGGCTCCGGCCACGAGCTCGAGGCGCGCTTCGCCGCCCGCAGGCACGCCGTGGACGGCGAACCCGGCTTCGAGGGTTTCCAGCTGCTGCGTCCGGTGGCGGGGGAGAAGCGCTACTTCGTGGTGACCACGTGGGCCACCCAGGAGGACTTCGAGGCGTGGCGTGACGGCAACGCGAAGGCGGCCCACGCGGGCGGGGACAGCAGGCCCGTGGCCACCGGGGCCTCCCTGCTGGAGTTCGAGGTCGTGGACCTGGGGCGGGGGGACTGAGTCCCCGGCGTGGGCACGGCCCACGCCGTTGAACAGGGCGCAGATCCCGGCGAGCACGGCCAGCCGCCCCTGCGTCAGCGCGGGCGGCATGACCCGTCCTGGTCCGCGGAACAGAGCAGTACCATCGAACGAAGGAACACCACCATGACAGATACCGTCGCAGGAATCGCGGTGCCGGACACCGCACTGACCCGCGAGATCACCGAGTACATCCGTGACACCGAGGACGACCTGCTCTACCACCACTCCCGCCGGGTCTTCTTCTTCGGTGCGCTGGTGGGTCAGGCGCAGGAGCTCAGCGTCGACCATGAACTGCTCTACGCGGGTGCCATGTTCCACGACCGCGGTCTCACCCAGGACCACCAGGAGTCGATGCTGCGCTTCGAGGTGGACGGCGCGAACGACGTCTTCGAGTTTCTCATGGAGCGCGGGGCGTCCCGGGACAGGGCGCACAGCGCGTGGCTCGGCATCGCCCTGCACACGACTCCCGGGATCCCGGAGTTCATGGCCCCGGAGGTCGCCCTCGTGAGCGCGGGCGTGGAGACGGACGTGCTGGGCATGCACTTCGACGAGGTGAGCGAGGATGCCCGCCGAGCCGTGGTGGAGCTGCACCCGCGCCCGGACTTCAAGAACCGCATCCTCTCCGCGTTCCACCACGGCATGGCGCACCGCCCGGGCTCCACGTTCGGCACCATGAACGCGGACGTCCTCGCACACTTCGAGCCCGGCTTCGAGCGGGACGACTTCGTGGAGATCATCAAGGGCAACGGCTGGAGCGAGTGAGTCTCCCTTCAGCCCTGCGCGGCCCCGCTCGGAACTCGCCGGGCAGGGGCCGCGATTTCTGGTGTCGCCCCTGGCAGGAATTGTGGGAATAACTATCAAGCACCGACCGGACTCGACCCGGTCGGTTCCGACAGCCAGAAGGCACCCATGGACCTTTTCGACGTCGTCGCCGTGGTGGGCGGCTGCGATTCGGGGCGCTGGCGGCACACGGCCCGCGCCCTGCTCAACGTGGAGGACGGCCCGTCCCTGACGGACCCCCGCGTGACAGCCCTGCGCTCGGAGAACGTGCGGCCCCTGCGCCCCGGACGGCTGAAGCGGCTGCTGGCCCGGCGCATCGAGGTCGGGGAAGTCGGCACGGTGGGTTCGCTCGGTGGGCTTCTGCCGCTGCGCCACTCGCTCGCGCGTCACCGCCCGCGGGAGCCACGTGGGCCGCCCGATCCCCTTCTCGCAACTCGCCACCGGTCCCGTGGCGCGGACCGAAGACCGTGATCCGTTTCCGGCGTGGTCGGTGGTGTCCGAGCGGCGCGACTGGGCGGGCGCCGCGCCCACCCGCCGGGCAGGGGCTCCGCTACTCCAGTGCCTCGCCCAGTTCGAGCCAGCGCATCTCGAGCTCGTCGACCTGATCCTGCAGCTCGGACTTCCGGGCCGCGAGCTTCCCGAGACCCTCGAAGTCGGAGGGGTCCGCCTCCGCCATGGTGGCGTCCAGCGACTCGGCCTCCTTCTGGAGCTTCTGCAGCCTGCGTTCCACGGCGCCGAGCTCCTTCTGGGCCGCGCGCGCCTCGGCGCCGCCGAGCGCGGGACGCGACGGCGCGGCGTCGTCGCCGGAGGAACCGGCACCCGGGGCTGCGGAGCCCGTGGATGCAGCGTCGCCCGCCAGCGGGTTGGACGCACCCTTCGACCCGGCCGCAGACCCCGAAGCCGAGGACGCCGAGAGCTTGAGGTACTCCTCCACCCCGCCGGGCAGGTGGCGGAAGCGGCCGTCGATCACCGCGTACTGCTGGTCCGTGACGCGCTCGAGCAGGTAGCGGTCGTGGGAGACCACCAGCAGCGTGCCCGGCCAGGTGTCCAGGAGGTCCTCCATGGCAGCGAGCATGTCCGTGTCGAGGTCGTTGGACGGCTCGTCCAGGATCAGCACGTTGGGCTCGTCCAGCAGGATCAGCAGCAGCTGCAGGCGCCGCTTCTGCCCGCCGGAGAGGTCCTTGACCGGGGTCTTCAGCTGCGCGGAGGTGAACCCGAGGCGCTCCAGCAGCTGCGTGGGCGTCATCTCCTTGCCGCCGGTGAGGTAGGAGGTCTTCTTCTGCGCGACCACGTCCGAGACGCGGTCCTGCGCGACGTCCGCGAGCTCGTCCAGCTGCTGCGTGAGCGTGGCGATCTTCACCGTCTTCCCGCGCTTGACCCGCCCGGAGGTGGGCTCCACCTCGCCCGTGACGAGGCCCAGCAGCGTGGACTTGCCCGCCCCGTTGACGCCCAGGATGCCGGTGCGCTCGCCGGGGGCGATCAGCCAGGTGACGTCCCGCAGCACCCGGGTCTCACCGGAGCCGTCGTCGGCGGGGAAGGAGACGGAGACGTCCTCGATGTCCACCACGTCCTTGCCGAGCCGGGAGACGGCCATGCGGGACAGGGACACGGTGTCCCGGGGTGGGGGGACGTCCTCGATTAGGGTGTTCGCCGCCTCGATGCGGAACTTCGGCTTGGACGTGCGCGCCGGGGCGCCGCGGCGCAGCCACGCGAGCTCCTTGCGCATCAGGTTCTGCCGCTTCTGCTCCACCACCGCGGCCTGGCGGTCGCGCTCCACGCGCTGCAGCACGTACGCCGCGTACCCGCCCTCGAAGGGCTCCACCGTGCGGTCGTGGACCTCCCACGTGTCCGTGCACACCGCGTCCAGGAACCAGCGGTCGTGGGTCACCACGGCCAGCGCGCCCGAGGTCCTCGACCAGCGCGAGTTCAGGTGCCTGGCGAGCCACGTGATGCCGTCCACGTCCAGGTGGTTGGTGGGCTCGTCCAGGAAGATCACGTCCCAGTCCCCGGTCAGCAGGCTCGCGAGCGCCACGCGGCGCCGCTGCCCGCCGGAGAGCCGGCCCACGGGGGTGTCCCAGTCCACGTCCGAGACGAGGCCCTCGACCACGTCCCGCACCTTGGCGTCCGCGGCCCACACGTAGTCGGGGACGTCGCCGACGACGGCGTGTCCCACCGTCTGCTCCGGGTCCAGGGTGTCCGCCTGGTCCAGCATTCCGACGGTGGTGCCCGAACGGACGGTCACCCGCCCGGAGTCCGGCTGGATCCGCCCCGCGAGCAGGCGCATCAGGGTGGACTTGCCGTCCCCGTTGCGCCCGACGATGCCGATCCGGTCACCCTCGTTCACCCCCACGGTGACCGCGTCGAACACGGTCTTGGTGGGGTACTCGAGGTGCAGGTTTTCTCCGCCGATCAGATGAGCCACCCGCCAAGGATACAAGCGCGGGAGCGGGCG